>QHZK01000297.1 GCA_003224635.1 Acidobacteriota bacterium
TCTTTGCGATCTCTATGGTCTCGATACGATCAGCACCGGAGGCACACTCGCATGGGCGATGGAGTGTAACGAGCGAGGCTTGTTGCCTGAAGCTCAGAAACTTGGATTGCGCTTCGGCCACGCGGATGGCTTATTTCGCATCCTTAGGATGATCGCGGAGCGCGAAGGCCTCGGTGCTCTGCTGGCCGAAGGCTCGAGACGCGCCGCACTCGAGACCGGGAGCGACAGTTGCTATTGGGCGATGCACGTCAAGGGTCTCGAACTGCCGGGATACGAGCCGCGCAGCTTGAAGACCATGGCCTTGGGCCTGGCGGTAAGTCCGCGCGGGGCGTGCCACAACCGCTCCGGCGCCTATGAGGCCGACTTCTCCGGAGAAGTGGACCGCCTTCGCGCCGATCGTGGCAGAGGCGCTCTGGTTGCTGCATCGGAGGATTTTGCTGCCGTGTTGGACTCCCTCGTGATCTGCAAATTCCTGCGCAAGTGCTTCACGGACTTTTACGGCGAAGCGGCGGAGCTTTTGAACAGGGTGACCGGCTGGGATTGTTCCGCTAGTGAGCTGCGCCAAGTCGGCGAGCGGATTCAAATATTCAAGAGGCTTTTTAATCAGCGCGAAGGATGGCAGCCTAAGGATGATTGGCTCCCGCCGCGCCTGCTAAGCGAGGCTCTTCCCACCGGTGTCGCCCAGGGCGTCGCCTTGACTGCCGCCGAGCTCAAGGAGATGATTTGCGGATATTACCAGGCAAGAGGATTGGATGAGAATGGCTTGGTTACGGGAGGGAAACTGCGAGAGCTGGAGGTTCTCATAGCGGCGGCTGCCGGAATGAAATCATGCCAAGCGACGAAACACGCCGCGTCCTGAAGGTATTTGGCGTCGCCGTGACGACATACGAGGACGCCGTCGAGAAGGGTGCGCCGGCAGAAGAGATAAACAAAGCTGAGGCCGAGCTCAACGCCAGTCTCAACGAGGTGACGGCTCTCATCGAACGCTTGCGCGCGAAGAAAAATAGCCATTCCCCGTAAGCCTCGCCGTTGTTGCGTTTACCCTGCAGGCCGTTCCCAGCTCCAGATAAAGCGCTGTCCTTCCGCGTCCAGGCACTACCCTGTATTTGTCTCCGTCATCTTCACATCAGACACGCGCATTGTCGACTCTGGTTTGACAGCGCGTCTTTTGGGGTATTAGTGTACGGAAAATTTAAAAAAACTGCAGAGAAACAAGCAAGCAACCGTTCGAAAGTCAAAGGAGGTTTCTGATGAAGAGAACACAATCGAAAGAGGCCAAGCAAATTGTAGCTCTGGTCGAGAAGGCCGCAGCTTTAACTGAGGGTAAAGGAAAAGCCGCGTTCCCGGAATTCAAGGAGAAAGGCAGTGAATGGTTTAGAGGAGAAACCTACATCTTTGTTTTATCTAAAATCGAAGCCGTTTCTTCATTTCCATGATGCCCCTGTGGGAATTTTCGCCGACGTCAAGCTAGACCTCACAACCTATTCGAGTGGTCGTTACGACCATAAAGGATCAGAAAGACTTTTTAAAGGAACATTGATAAATGTCTGCCCTCCATCGTATAAAATAAAGCTTTAATGGAGGTTTCTAATGAAAAGAAGATTAACTACTCTTTTAATCTTTTGTGGAGTTATATGCCTATTTTTTCCCCCGGTGTTTTCTGCAGACCCTTCACAATCGAAAGAGGCCAAGCAAATTGTAGCTCTGGTCGAGAAGGCCGCAGCTTTAACTGAGGGTAAAGGAAAAGCCGCGTTCCCGGAATTCAAGGAGAAAGGCAGTGAATGGCTTAGAGGAGAAACCTACATCTTTATCGCTGATATGAACGGTACCATTCTTATACATCCTGCCAATCCGGAACTTGAGACAAAAAGTATACTCGACATGAAGGATGCGAATGGCAAGGCATTCATGCGGGAGTTTATAGAGACAGCCAAAAAAGGCTCGGGCTGGGTGGATTATATGTGGCCTAAACCGGGTGAAAAAAAGCCTTCCAAGAAGTTAAGCTATATCAAGCAGGCGAAAATGCCTAATGGAGAAACCATCCTTGTAGGTGCCGGGATTTATGCCGAGTAAGAAGGGTTGTCATCGAAACCGCTGATGGTGGCTGGGCACGATAGGCTTAATCGACGTCAGAACGGTTCCATGCGAAACACCATCGGCCTAAAGATCCTCGGCATCGTCGCCCTGCTCTCGCTGATCGCCGGCGCTGTTGCCTGGGTCAATGCGAGAAAATCGGGCGAGGTCGAAAGCCTGCTAACCAGTGTCAAAGAGACCTACGTGCCGAGCTACGCCGCACTCGCACGAGCCCATATTCGCTCGCTGGAGCAGTCCGCATATCTGCGACGTTTGGCGATCGCCAGTTTCAAATCCCCCGTTGACCGAGCCGAGGTCGCTCGCCTGCGATCTTTGGTGGAGCAGAAGACGAAAGAAGCCGACAACGAAGTCCTCGCCGCCCGCAAGGCCATCGCCAAAGCGGTCGAGGACCGCGCCAGCTTCGGAGACGAGGTGTTGTTGGGCCGGCTCGATACACGCCTCGAGTTCCTCCAGCGCTATAATGCGACTTATGACGCCGTGCGCAGCCAGGTCGAGAGCGCCCTCTCGAATCACGATGAGACTCGGTTTCGCGATATCGTCGCCTCGCTCGACCAGGCACGCGATACCCTCAACACCGAGAGCGAGGCGGTCCGGCGCGAGATGCTCGGCCTGCTCGATAAAGCGATGCGCGACACGATCGCGGAGCAGAACCGTTCTGTACGATACGGCATCATACTGCTGGCCGCTGCCCTGACCATCGGCCTCGTAGTGGCGGCGGCGATGACTGTGAATCTGGTCCGCCCGTTGCGGCGGCTGTTGAAAGGCGCCCTAGCCGTGCAGGGAGGTGCCCTCGACACCGAACTTCCCGTCACCTCGCGCGACGAGATTGGCGACCTCACCGGAGCCTTCAATGCGATGGTGCGGGAGCTCCGCTCCAAGGCGCGGGTGCGTGAGACTTTCGGCAAATACCTCGATCCGCGTATCGTAGAGGACCTGATCGAGCGGCCGGAACTGCTTGGCAGTAAGGGCGAGCGCCGGGTGATGACGGTGTCCTTCACCGATATGATGGGTTTCACTTCCTTGAGTGAGGGCGTAACGCCCGTAGCGCTGGTCAGTGTGGTTAACCGCTACCTGGCGACCATGTCGGAGCCGATCCGCCAAAGCGGCGGTATCATCGACAAGTATGTGGGCGACGCGATCATGGCCTTCTGGGGTCCGCCCTTCACGGACGCGAACGAGCAGGCCCGCCTCGCCTGCGAAGCGGGTCTTGGGCAGGTCGGACTGCTACCCAGCTTTCGGCAAAGCCTGCCGGAAGTGCTTGGAATCAAGCGCAACGTGCCGCACGTCGACATGCGCATTGGCATCGCCTCCGGCGATGTCGTCGTCGGCAATATCGGCTCGGATCTGTCGATGAGCTACACGGTGATGGGAGACGCCGTGAACCTGGCCTCGCGGCTTGAAAACGTCAACAAGGTCTACGGCACGCACCTACTCGTCAGCGCCATGACCCGGGAGATGGCGAAGGATGCCTACGAATTTCGTGAGATTGACTCGATTCTCGTGGTCGGCAAAGAGGAGCCGGAGCAAGTCTTCGAGGTGCTCGGACGTCGGGGTGAGGTGGCGCAGTCGACGCTCGATCTAGCCGAGCGATTTGCGCTGGGGCTTGTCGCGTACCGGCGCCAGGCTTGGACGGAGGCCACGGCGGCGTTCCGGAGCTGCCTCGAGCTGGTCCCCGAGGATAGCCCCGCTCGCGTCTTTCTCGACCGTATTCCAGTGCTGTCAGCCCAGCCGCTGCCGGCGAATTGGGATGGCGTATGGATCCTCTCCGAGAAGTGAGGCAGCCCATATTCCACGACCTTTCGATTCTCTGCTTCCAGGCGTCTCAGATCCGTTGACTCGGCGGCCTGTTGTTGGGCAACGAAGTCGATCTCGCGGCTGAGCCCGGTCGCGGTCACCGCGATCTGGACCTGCTCTTCCAGTACGGCATGGCGCGGACCGCGCCGGGGCGAAAGCCGCGGTCGCGCACGAGATGCGCCTGTACCATCGCGCAGAGCCACGCCTCACCGGTCACGTAGGCGGTGGTGGAGTTCGCAGACGGGAGGCTTTGGCGCGCGAGCCAACCGACAAGCGCCGAGCCGGGTCGCCCGGCGCGATCCACCCAACGAACCTTTTCGGGGCGGGTAACCTCAGCCTCGGGCCAGCGCCGCTCCATCGAGGCGACCTCGAAGCACGCGAGCACGACCGCCTCCGCAGGCAAGGCCCGGATCAGGGCCTCGGCCGACGCGATCGAGGTTTCGTCCCCAAAGAATACATGCGCTTCTCCCGAACGGTCGAGTGCGATCGGGATGGCGCGAGAAGGCGAGATCTCGACCGGGTCCCCCACCGCGCACCGCTCGGCCCACCGGCTTCCCGGTCCCAGCCCGTGTAGTACCACGCACAGGTCGAACGTGCCCTCGGCGGTGCTCTTCCACACGGAGTAGTGGCGCTCGTCGGCGTCCCCGTCTTCACGCGGCAACTGGATCGCCACATCCGCGCCAGGCTCGAACTCGAAACCCGCGAGCGACTCGGCAGCGATCGTGACGTTCCTGACCTGAGGAGAGAGCAGCCGCGCGGCGGCGACGCGCCCGGCCTCGAATCCCTGGGGCATCCGTGCGACCTCAGCCGGCCGTCCTCGGTCCCGTGCGGCGGGCAAGGCGCATCAGTCCGTCGTAGGCGGCATACTTGTATGCTTCGCTCCGCGTTGGGACGGCGAACGTCGCGTCGATGAAGCGGTCGATCGTGCCGCCCTCGTGCATCACGAACTGCCCGATATGGACGAGCTCGCTGGCGAGCTCTCCGACGATATGCACTCCCAAGAGCGTCTTATCCGGCACCTGGAACAGGAGCTTCAAGAGGCCGTCCGGGAGCCCCGAGATCCGGGCTTTCGCGTTCGTGCCGAAGGAGGATCGGCCTACCTCGTGGGCGATCCCGGAGGCGCGCGCCTGCTCCTCCGTGAGGCCGACCCAGGCGGCCTCGGGGATCGAGAAAACATAGCTCGGCCGGAAGCGGTCGGTTTCCTTCTTATATTCGAAGCCGAAGGCGTGGCAAACCGCAACCCGTGCTTGCTCCATCGCCATGGACGCGAGACCGAGGGGACCGATCACGTCGCCGGCGGCGAACACTCCCGGAGCGGTGGTCGCGTACCGGTCGTCCACACGGACCCAGCCGGCGGAGTCGATTTCGACTCCGGCTTCCGCCAGTCCCAGGCCCTCGATTTGGGGACGGCGGCCGGCGGCGACCAAAATCTTCTGGGCCCGGAGGGTGCGCCCGTCGGCGAGCCTGGCCTCGAGCGCACCGCCTTCGCGCGCGACGCCGCACACGGAAACCATGGGGATCACGCGGATCCCCATGGAGTTGAAGGACTCGGCGAGGACCCGCGCCATCTCGACGTCGAGCGCCGGGAGCAGGTGGTTGCCGGCATCCACGACGGTCACCTGCACGCCGAGCCCGGCGAAGATCGACGCGTACTCGCAGCCTAAGGAGCCGCCGCCGATGACGAGCATCGATTCCGGCGCCCGCCCGATTTCGAGGATGCTCTCCGAGTCATGCACGTCGGGGTCGTCCATGGGTATACCGGGCGGATGCCTGGGTCTCGACCCGGAGGCGAGCAGCACGACGTCGGCCTCGATCACGATCCGCTCACCTCCTACTTTCTCGACCTCCACACGCCGACCAGGGAGGAAGCGCGCACGGCCTCGAATGCGCTCGATGCCGTGGCGCACCAGGTTGCGCTCCACGGCCTTGGTCATGAACTCCGAGACCTCGAGCTTTCGAGCCATGAGCCGGCGCCACGAGTCCTGCGCGCTCGCTGGTGGCACGCCGATCGCGCTCTGGCCGAGGCCCCAGAGGTAGATGGCTCCCTCGCGTAGGGTTTTGGTTGGAATCCCGGCCGTGCTCACCGCGATCCCACCCGGCCGGGGATTGGGATCGAGGACGGCGACGCGCTTTCCGAAGTAGGCGGCCTGCGCCGCTCCCTTCTCGCCGGCCGGACCGGCGCCGAGCACGACTAGGTCGTACTTCGCCGCCATGCGCGCGTCTGGCTCACCAGGCCTGGCTTCCGCTCTGGCCGGATAACGGTCGCACGCCGGGAGCCGAAGGGTTCTCGAAGAGCGTGCCGCGCATGCTCGCCGAGAAGGAGCAGACGTAAAGAACCGGCTCCCAGCCCTTGTTCGCGACCTCGTGCTTGACGCCCTGCGGGATGTAGAGCGTCTGCCCAGGCCCGATCTTCAAGTCCCGATCGCCTAGGCGCACGTCGCACTCGCCTTGGAGCATGAACACGATCTCCTCCGCGGCTGTGTGCCAGTGCTCGGGGTTGGTTTTCCCGGGAAGGATATGCACAAGCCCAAAGCTCTGCTCACAGCCCGGGTCCAGGTCATTGTTGGCGACCCACTTGACCCCTCCCCACTCGTAAACGACAGGCTCAATGTCCTTGGTCTCGGTGATTATGCACTCCAGCATTGGGTACCTCCTTTCGGGTCGAGAGTGAAATTGGCGGTCGTCTGGCGCCCTCCATCCGGCCGCTGCAGGAGGGAAAGCATCCTGCCTGGTCGAGACTGTAGCGCATTCTATCGCCGCTTACAATTTTATCGAAGAGAGAAACGAGGATAAGCCCAATTATTGAAATCGTGGAAGCTCTTGGATTAGTCTAGCGTCATGCCTGTCCCCTTTTTCTCCTTCGGTTAGGATGCGGCCGTTGCTGAAAATGTAGCGGCTCAACGATGGGGTGACTCATGCTTGATTATGACTATGAACTGGTTGT
>QHZK01000298.1 GCA_003224635.1 Acidobacteriota bacterium
CGGCTTGGAATGAGACGGACCGAAGTTCCCGGAATCTCGGTGGCGGCGACCCTGGGCCAGCCGGGCGCCATCCCGGTCGCCGGGCGACCGTCCGCTCTGGGTGTGGGAACGACCGCGACGGATGGCGCCGCCGCCGGGCTGGCCGCCGCTGGATTCATCCTGACCAACGACGCCACGGGTTCACTCGACGCCGCCAAGTCCCACCTGAGTCACGTCGCCAATTCGGCCGACGCGGCGGCTTCGGACGCCGCTGCCGCAGTTGCCGCCGCCAACGCCGCTCAGGCTGCTGCCAACTCCGTGGGCTGCGCGCTGAATAACTTCAGCGACGAAAATTATGGTATTCCGAGCCCGTACCGGCCTCCTTCGGGCTCGACATGCCCGCCCTTCGCCGGCCCTTAGCAGTCTTCATGTCGCGTTGCAACAACCGGCAACCATGAAAATGGGGCTAATCACTGTCGCTGACTGTAGACCGGTTACGACGCTAGGAACTATACGCGCGCCCGCAGCTTCGTCAGCGGGAAGAGTCCCTCCGGGACATCGCAGACACTCAAGAGCAAGCGTCTGCGCCAGCCCGCGCGTACGTGAATGGCACGACGTATTTCAATCACGCCGACGGGCTGGGGACGGAGCGGGCGCGCAGCAACGTGTCGGGCACGCGCTGCGAGACCATCACAAGTCTGCCCTTTGGCGACGGTCAGACGACCGGCGGCTCATGCGGCGACCCCAGTCCCGACCACTTCACGGGCAAAGAACGCGACACCGAAACCGGTTTCGACTACTTCCCGAAGCGATATCTCACCAGCGCGCTGGGCCGGTGGATCACCCCCGACCCGGCAGGGAAGGGCGCCGTCCGCCTAAATGACCCCCAGACGTGGAACATGTACGCCTATGTGCGGAATAACCCCACGACGCTGACCGATCCGAGCGGACTTTACACCGCCAACTGCAACAACGACGTGAAGAAGTGCGACAACCAAATCGTGAACTTCGATAAGTCGGTGCAGCAGGGGCTCAAGTCCAAGAACCGCGACATCAGGAAAGCAGCCGAGTCTTATGGCGAACTGGGCGAGAAGAACGGAGTCAACGTAACGTTTGCAAACGCGGTCGACCCGAAGCACCCCGATGTTTTGGGAAAAGTGACCGCGCAGACGGGAACCGGAGGAGCGACTTACGATGAGAAAACAAACACGTTCCAGCAGGCCACACAAGTAACCATCAAGGCGGGACTGAAAGGTAACGAACTGGAAGAGACTGCCGTTCACGAAGGCGTTCACGTGGAGGATCGTGCCACTGTCGTCGACTCGATTAGTCTCGGGATCAGCTCCTTCAGCCGATCATTGAACATCACCGGCAGGCAATCAGAGATAAATGCATACGGGGTGGAGAACATCTTCCGCCGCTCCATAGGCCTTCCGATCCTGAATATCCAGGATATATTGGCCAAGCCCCCGTACAGCGACGATCCCAACATCAACAGACCGCTCTTCCCGGATTTGCCGGGGCCACAATGACGGAGGAAACCATGTTCTCCCGACTGATGATCTCCACGATGTTCCTCGGCTGCGCCCTTCTGAGCGGTCCGGGAAACAGCCTGACTCCTCAGGCGGCCGTCGCTCCGAAATACCCTCCTCTGGCGGCGGTAGCGAGAGTATCGGGAAATGTCGCAGTTCGAGTGACAATCGACGATTCCGGCAGCGTCACGAAGGCCGAGCTGGTTTCAGGTCATCCGCTGTTAAGTAAGGCTGCTGTCGAGGCGGCCAAGAAATGGAGGTTTGAAAGCGCACCAATTCAGAGCCGGACAACAGAAGTGAAATTCAGGTTCTCGCTGTTGCCGGAGAGGGACGAGTCGGACGTACAGACGACCTTCTTCCCTCCCGATGAGGTCGAGATTGAACTCACACCGGCAAAGCCTCCGGTCAACTATGGGCGCGGCCAGTGAGGATGTTTCCGCCCGCGCGGTGGCGCGGACAATCGGTTCCTTGATGTCTGCGAACATTACTGCGTCCAAGAGCCGTGCCGCAGCCGCATGTGAGCCAAACGGCGTCCTCAGAGGCATTCCCCGAGGCAGGCGCTCCGCCTTCCGAGATTAGCACATCAAAATGAGACAATGGGGACGCGTGGGACGCATGGGACAAATTATTTCAGCCCTATAATCAAGCAGTTAGAAGGAGCGGGCGTTTTCCTCGATGTTTCATGTGAAACACGTCTGCGCCCTAGTGATTGACACCCCCGCCTCACGGCGTTCTCATGATAGATTCAGGCGATGCGGACGATCGTCGAGTGTGTGCCCAACTTCAGCGAGGGCCGGGACGCCGGGAAAGTCGCGGCGATCATCCAGGCGCTGCGGGCGGGGCCGGACGCGTACCTGCTCGACAAGGAAATGGACGCGGACCACAACCGCTCCGTCATCACGCTGGTGGGGACGCGGGAAAGCATCGGCGAGGCGGCGCTGCGCGGCATCGGACTCGCCGCCGAGCTGATCGACCTCAATCACCACCGGGGCGCCCACCCGCGCCTGGGCGCGACCGACGTGGTTCCCTTCGTTCCCGTCTCCGGGGTCACGCTCGAGGATTGCGTCCGCATCGCCGAATGGGTGGCTGAAGAAGCGTGGCGGCGGTTCCGGATACCGACCTACCTTTACGAAGCGGCCGCGCGCAAGGCCGAGCGCCGCAACCTCGAGAACATCCGGCGCGGGCAGTTTGAAGGCGTGCGCGAGGAAGTCCTTACCAATCCGGAGCGCCTGCCGGACTTCGGTCCGAAATTCGGCGAAGGCGGCCTGCACCCGACTGCAGGCGCGACCGCGGTGGGCGCGCGCAAATTCCTGATCGCTTACAACATCAACCTGAACACCCCGGACGTCGGCCTCGCCAAGTCCATCGCCAAGAAAATCCGCGCCTCGAGCGGCGGCTTCGCCTGCGTCAAAGCCATGGGCGTGGACCTCAAGGCGCGCAACCTCGCACAGGTGTCCATGAACCTCACCGATTTTGAGACCACCGGCATCGGCGTGGCGTTCGATGCGGTCAAGCGCGAGGCGGCCGCCCAGGGCGCCGAGGTCGCAGGCAGCGAGATCATCGGGCTGGTTCCCAGGCAGGCGCTGGTAGGCGCCTCCGTCCATTATTTGAGGGTGGAGAATTTCCATCCCGAGCTGATTCTCGAAAATCGCCTGGAACAGGTGCTGGCGAAGATCGGGGAAGCGGGCGGGCCGCCCGCGCACCCAGCGAGCGAGTTTGTGGAGAAATTCGTCGGCGCAGTCGCCGCCCCGATGCCCACGCCGGGCGGCGGCAGCGTCTCGGCTTTGGCCGGAGCGCTGGCTGCGGCTCTCGGAGAAATGGTCTGCGGGCTCACCCTCAAGAGAGAGTCCCACAAGGTGCACCACAAGAACGTCGAGGAATCGCTGGGTCGGTTGTCAGGCTTCCGGCGGCGACTGCTGGAAAACGTGGACCGCGACGCGGCAAGCTACGAGGCTGTTAGGGCGGCCATGAAGTTGCCGAAGTCCACGGAAGCTGAGAAAGTGGCGCGCGCGCAGGCTATTGAGGCAGCCAGCAAGGCGGCCGCGCTGGTGCCGCTCGAAACCGCGGAACTGGTCCGAGAGGCCAGGCCCGTGATCGAATCTCTGCAGGCGACGACCATCCCGCAGACCGCCTCCGACCTGTCGGTCGCGCTCTACCTCACTGAAGCCGCCGAGCGTGGAGCGGTCGAAAACGTCCGCGCTAACCTGCCCGCGATCCGCGACCGCGGGTGGCTGGAGCGAATCGAGCTGAGGCTCCGGGAACTGGCGGGGCGATGAAGGAGACGAAGGAAATGCCGGTAGTTGTAACGGCGCTCTGTGAGCGCCCTTCGGCGGTCGCAGACGCCGCTACAGAAGCCAGGAAATGGTGCCGGCCTTGACAGACCACGCGCGCGCCAGCAGACTAGGTTCGTAGCCATCGGCTGCAGAGACGTTCCGCTGGAACGTCTCTGCCTAAAGACGGCCCCGCCGGGCAGACGGCCCACCGGGCCGTCTCCACTAAGGTATGGACCCGCTCCGCCCCACCGCTTACGACGACGCTCCGGCGATGCCTTCGCTGGCAGAGGTTCACCGCACCGTCGGCATCCCCGCCGGCGCGAGCTTCTGGCGAAAGCTGCTGGCGTTTTCCGGGCCCGGGTTCCTGGTGGCGGTCGGCTACATGGACCCCGGCAATTGGGCTACGGACATTGCCGGCGGCTCGCGCTTCGCCTACGAGTTGATCTTCGTCCTCATGATGTCGAACCTCATGGCCATCCTGCTGCAATCGCTCGCGGCTCGGCTCGGCATCGTGGCCCAGCGCGACCTGGCGCAAGCGTGCCGCGACTACTACTCGCGCCGCACCAGCGTCCTGCTGTGGGTCGGTTGTGAGATCGCCATCTCGGCCTGCGACCTGGCGGAAGTCATCGGCTCCGCCATCGCGCTCAACCTGCTTTTTCACATCCCACTGTTCGTGGGCGTCTGCCTGACCGCCCTCGACGTCCTGGCCATTCTCTACCTGCAACACAAGCGCTTCCGCTACCTCGAAGCGGTGGTGGTGACGCTGATCGCCACCATCGGGCTCTGCTACCTGGCTGAAATCCTCTGGGTCAAGCCGGACTTCCTTGGAATCGCGCGCGGCTTCCTGCCTCCGCCGGAGTTGCTGACCAATCGCGACATGCTTTACATCACCATCAGCATTCTGGGCGCGACCGTGATGCCTCATAACCTTTACCTGCACTCCTCGCTCGTGCAGACGCGCGCCATCGACCGCACGCGCGAGGGCCTGAAGACCGCCATCCGCTTTAATTTTCTCGACTCGTTCCTGGCGCTGAATTTCGCCTTTCTGATCAACGCCGCCATACTGATCATGGCCGCCGCGACTTTTTACCGGCACGGGATGAACCAGGTCGCCGAGATCCAGGACGCCTACCACACGCTGAGTCCTCTGCTGGGCATCCCGTTCGCCAGCTTCCTGTTCGCCATCGCCCTGCTTTGCTCGGGGCAGAACTCTACGCTGACGGGCACGCTGGCGGGACAGATCGTCATGGAAGGGTTCTTGAACCTGCGCCTCGCGCCCTGGCTCCGCCGTCTGATCACGCGCCTGGTGGCCATCGTTCCCGCGCTAATCACTGTGGGCCTGTACGGAGAGCGCGGCACAGCCAAGCTCATCATCTTCAGTCAGGTGGTCCTGAGCTTGCAGCTTTCGTTCGCGGTGTTTCCTTTGGTGAAGTTCACGAGCGACCCGGCGAAGATGGGAGAATTCGCCAGCCCGCGCTGGTTGAAGGCTCTCGCCTGGACGACGGCGGGGATCATCCTGGGCCTGAACGCTTATCTCGTGGTACTGACCTTACAGAGTTGGATGTAGAAGCCCGCGAACCTGTCATTCTGAGGAGCCGAAGGCGGTCCTGAACGAAGTGAAGGAAGAATCTCTGCATTTGCTTAATTCCGCAAATGCCGAGATTCTTCGCTGCGCTCAGAATGACATGGGCCCACGCCATGTTCAAGAAGATCCTCGTCGCTCTCGACCACAGCAACGCGGACGCCGCTCTGCTGCCGCGCGTGAAGGAGCTGGCGCGCCTTACGCGGGCGGGCGTCCTCCTGATCCACGTGTCCACGGGCTGGGCGGCGCAGTGGCAAAGCGATCTTAACTTGTCGGACTCGAGAGAAATGCAAGAGGACCGCGAGTACCTGGAGAGAATGCGCGCGGAGCTCGAGCGGGAGGGGTTCGAGGTGGAGGCGCTTCACGCTTTGGGCAAGCCTTCCGAG
>QHZK01000213.1 GCA_003224635.1 Acidobacteriota bacterium
TCACAGTTTTCTTGTTCGCAAAAGGAGTCCAGGAGAAATTCAGCCGAGGCGCGATGCTCGTGTACTTGGGCGGAGCGATATCTTGTCCGTGGCCCGGCCAATCGGGGTCTCCTTGGTAAATGACTTTCCCAAGCAGCCCGGTGGTCGGGTTAGGGCAGCCGAGACAGAAGTTCGAGTTGGGTCGCTGGCGAGTTCGGAAGCCTGGCCCCTTCCGACCCGAACAGCCAAGCGCGTGGGTCGGCAGCAGTGTAGTTGCCCCAGAAATTCTTCGCGTCGTTGGGACCGACAGGCGGCTGGAATGCCGCCGGGTTGATCCAATCGGCAATCCGATCCGCTTTGGTGCGACTGCCAGAGAAGTGCGGATTGCCGACTAGGTTGCAGCGGCCTGTGATCTGGTTTCCCGGGCAGGAAACGTAAACGGGGAGGCCGCTCTCGGCGTTGAAGTTCCCCGTCAGGACCCACCCACCGACCAAGTGGTTCAAAGCGCCCGCGTGATTCAGGAACTGCCGGCCGTTTCCGAAGGGCAGTTCGTAAGTTGTTGCAATATTCAAGATTTGGGGGATGTCGTCGGCCGCGACGGCGCGATCAGCCTTCCTGTTATCAGGGTCCTGGAAGCTCCCGCCGAAGCCCCCGTTCCAGCCGAGCGCGCCGGCTCGCCCGCCGAGCTGCCCGTTGCCTGCCCAGTGAATGGGATCAACCAACATGGTGGCCAGTTGCCCGGTCTCGGCGTTAGCGATCTTCTTCGCCGCCGTGTATGCCGCGATAAAATCGAGGCCGTGGGAGAATCGCTTCTGCACTCTCAGGTTCATCCCGTGGTAGATGCTCGTCCCGTCGAAGGCTGTGTTGTTTTGCAGGGTCGAAAGCGCTCCGTAAAACGGATACGGCTTCAGCAGGAGACTACGCGGCAGAACGAAATTCCCGCTTACGTCCTTGCCGGCCTGATAGACCTGCGCCAGCAATGCGGCCGTCTGGCCTGAATAGTAATTGGTAATGGGAACCTCATCATCCAGGGACGTTTTCCACTTCAGGACGTCGGCAGTGTGGACATAATTAAACTGCCGGAAAGCTTCGCCCACGAGGTGCGTTCCATGACTGCCTACGTAACCGATGTCGATCATCATGTTGCCCGGCAATTCCCGCTCGATCTCGAGCCCCCAGCTCTCCATCATCGGGTCATGGGAGGGCGGAGTAAAGAACTGGAGCAGCCCGATCCCGATTAGCGGATCTTTCCGCTGGGCGGGGAATGAACTCGGAAGAGGGGGGGTAGTCAGCGTCCTCTTGTCCGTCGTCGTGTCGCTCAAGGGAAACGCCACGCATTCGCCTGTGAACGGTTGGCAGTTTGGATTGCTGGGGTTGGTCACAGTGTCAAAGCTGCCGTTCCAGTCGTATTCCTGATTCCACCCCGGCGCGTTCGCTGCGGACTGTCCCGGCGAATTGATACTGGCTAAAGCGTTGGTGTAAAACACGTCGTAGCCGCCCCGGATCACAGTTTTCTTGTTCGCAAACGGAGTCCAGGAGAAATTCAGCCGAGGCGCGATGCTCGTGTAGTTGGGCGGAGCGACATCTTGTCCGTGGCCCGGCCAGTCGGCATCTCCTTGGTAAATGACTTTCCCAAGCAGCCCGGTGGTCGGGTTAGGGCAGCCGAGACAGAAGTTCGAGTTGGGTCGCTGGCGAGTTCGGAAGAAACCATTCAACTCGTACCGGACGCCAACATTGAGGGTGAAGTTGGGACGGATGCGGAAGTCGTCCTGCCAGTACCATCCCCAATACCGAAAGCGCTCGTAAGGTTTCCACATCACGCCGGTAAACGACCCGCGGCCTCCCGAAGCGACCGCTCCCAGCATGAACTGCGCCAGGCCGGCACCGCCTCCCAGGCCGCTGTTCGGATCGACCACCTGCTCTCCGCCGAAACCAAAGCCAGTTGGGAAGCCGCTGTTGTAGGCGGTGTGCTCGAGCCGGTACATAAACCCGGTCTTGAGAGTGTGCCTTCCCATCACCTTGGTGATGTTATCGAGGAAAGTGTAGGCCTCCGCCGCCGTCAGCATGTTGACCCAGGTGGTTGGGCCAAAGGCAATGTTCCCGCCGCCTGGCGTGGACATCGTCCAGTTTGGGACAGGGAAAAACGGGTCCTCGGGGATGCGAAGCGGTGCCAAGGTCTGCTGGACCTGCGTCTGCGCGGTGATGCTATCCGGGTAAGGGTGGCTCGGATGCGTATTCATGTACTGGCGGCTGAAGCTGGCCCGGAACTCATTAATCAGAGTCGGGCTGAACACATAAGTGTTTCCCAGAGCAATGATCTGGCTCGCGAAATCGACGTCATATTGGGCTCCAAATCCTACGCTATCCTGCGGGAACGTTGGCCCCGTCCAGGGGACGCGGTAGTTCCGATATTGACCCGGGTTGAAGAGCCACTCGGCGAAGTACTTGCTCTTGTCGCTCCACTGATGATCGACTTTGAGGGAGAGGTAATTCGTGTCCTGGCTACTGGCGATCGGGCCGCGGAAATTGTTGCAGAGCTGCACTCCGTTGACCAAGCACCCCGGCGCCAGAGGATCAACGTAGTTCGGGGCAGGAAAGGATTTGATGAAATACATGGCAGTGGGATCGAGCATGTTTGCTGGCAACTGCGCCGAGAAAATGCAGGTCTGCACGGGCGGGTTCATAGCCGCCCCAGCCTCAACCGACGAGTTCACGCACCCGTTGGCCCCGAAAGAGTTTCCGGGAGCCGGTGTCCCGAAGGCCGTGCGGAGGAACAGTCCGGAAGTACCGTTCACAGTCGTTGGCCCAACGGTGGTGTAAGGATTCCAGAGGCCGAACTGCGCTACATTGGGGTCTTCGCTGAAGTTCCCTTGCCGCATCAGCGCCGTCGGCACCGTGTAGCTCCTGCTCCCAAGGCGGTGAAGGATATTCGTATCCCAGGAAACGAAGAAGAACGTCTTGTTCTTGCCGTTGTAGAGGTGGGGCAGGTAGACCGGCCCGCCCAATGTCCCCCCGAAGTTGTTGAAGCGGAGAGGGTTCTTGATGATGTTGCCCGTCGAATCGATGCTCGTGAAGGGGTTGCGAGCGTTGGTCGCGTCATTGCGGACAAATTCGTAGATGTTCCCGTGCAGCTTGTTGGTTCCAGACTTGAGGACGACATTGAAGACAGCGCCGCCTGTGCGGCCGTATTCGGCAGAGAACGCATTGGTAATAGCTTGAAATTCGGAGACCGCGTCGATGGTGGGGTTAACAGCAACATTTTCAGCGAAACTCGAAAGGTTGACGTTGCCGTCCAGATACCAGGCGTTAGCGCCACCCTGGCCGCCATTCACTGAAAGGTCAGAGCCCAAAGCGTGGGTTGGGTCCGGAAACGATCCAAACTGGCTGTTGAAGCCGAAATTGCTTCCTGGCGGCCCACCCACCGGGTTGACTCCCGGCGCCAAAAAGACCAGTTGCTGGATGTCCCGACCCGCCAGAGGGACTTCCCGAACGGTGCGAGTATCGAGACTGGTGGAGAAATTCGAGGCCGTGGTTTCGAGCAGAGGCACCTCGGCGGTGACCTGCACCGATTGCTTCGCCCCGCCGAGCTTCAGCGAGGCATCCACCTTGATGAGCTCGCCGGCGCGGACCTCAATTTCCGTAACATCGAGCGGGCTGAAGCCGCTCGCTTCAAAGTGAACCCGATACTTTCCTGGAACCAGATCGACCACGCGGTAATAACCGGCGCTGTTGGTCTTGGTGGCCTGGCTGACGTTTCTGTCGACGGAAGTGATCGCGACGTCCACGCCGGGGATGACGGCCCCCTGCGGGTCAGTTGCGGTGCCCTCCATGTCGCCGTGATTCAACTGAGCGTCGAGACACGTCGTCAACGCCAACATCAAGAAGATTCCCAGATACCGGAGTATCGCTCGTCCGGAAAACATAGTGTCTCCTGAGGTGCCCGCTTTACAGGCACCTCTCCTCTGGCTGGTTTCTTAGGAGTGCAGAGGCTTAGGTTTCTCCAAGATTCACGCCCGCCCTCGACCGGCACCCGACGGAAAAAGTTTTCAATAGACTGAAAGGTACTTCGGCGCCCCCCATTTTTTGCTCGACCCCTTCCCCTGTCAAGCCCTATTTCTGCGGGCGGGCCACCGCCTCGGCGGCCGCGGGGAACCCCGGAGCAGTGAGCCGCTGGCGCTACGGTCCCTTCGGCCTCTTGTCATTGCTGCCCCTTAATCTCGAGCACCGTCACCGAGTGGGCGGGGGAAGCGATAGACGAACAACGGCCCGCTGGTCGCCAGGCTTCGCTCCCGGAGGTCGATGTTTCCGTGCTGCTTCGGCGGCCCTTCCCGCCGACCAGCCACTCACGCGAATGGAAGACACCACTTCCGCGCTTTCGTTGCGATTCACGACCGCGAGATAAAGCTTGTCGCCTGCCTGGTCCTGCACGATTTTCACCAGCACAAATTGGCTCACCCAGATCAGATTGCAAATCAGCAGCAGGCCCCAATCACGTAAGCGGGTCATCGACAGCACCACGGAGAACTGACACTCCTTCAGCAATTGGTCCTTCAGCAATTGGAAGGATTCTCTTCTTCAATTAGCCGACAGCCGCCCGACAAACCGCTAACGCTGCCAGATCAGACCCTATCAAGTCGGCAGTTATCTCCCGTCCCGTGTGTTACGATGCGGCCCAGACTTGCAGCTAGAAAGCTCCGAGAAGGAGGAGGCCGTGAAGATCACTGACATCAACACGCTGGTTGTTAACGCCCAGATGCGCAATTGGGTGTTCGTCAAAATTGAAACAGACACAGCGGGACTCTACGGTTGGGGCGAAGCGACGATGGAGTGGAAAACTCGCGCCGTGGTCGGCTGTGTTGAGGATTTCAAGCCCATGCTCCTGGGCCGTGACCCGACGCGCATCGAATTCTTATGGCAGATTATGTACCGCCACTCCTTTTTCCGGCTGGGGACGATCGGAACGACCGCCATGGCGGGCATCGAACAGGCCTGCTGGGACATTCTCGGGAAGTCCCTGGGGCTGCCGGTTTATAAGCTGCTGGGCGGCAGCGTGCGCGACAAGGTGAAAATGTACACCCATCTTGGCGGCGGCGAAATGAAAGCGGTCTACGAGACGTTCGACGCCGAACCACTGACCGAGCGGGCGGCGAAGATTTTGGAGAGTGGTTATCGGGCGCTCAAAGTGGTTTGTGTGCCCTATTCTCAGCCATTGATGGGATTGGCCGCCGTCAAACACTTCGCCGCAATTATGGGTAAGCTTCGGGACGTCGTCGGCAATGAGGTGGATCTCATGGTCGATTTTCATGGCCGCACCACCACCGGCCAAGCCATCGAGTACATCCGCGCCATCGAAGACCTGCACCCATTCTTTTGCGAGGAGCCGGTTCCTCCCGAACAACCTGACGCACTTCTGGAGGTGCGCAGAAGCGTGCGAGTTCCGATTGCCGCCGGCGAGCGCCTGGCGACGCGCTGGGAGTTCCGCCGCGTTTGCGAACTTCAGGCATGCCACGTCCTCCAGCCCGATCTCAGCCATTGCGGCGGCCTGCTCGAAGCGCGAAAAATCGCCAGCCTCGGGGAAACCTACTTGATGGGCATCGCTCCGCATAACCCGAACGGGCCGGTGGCCAACGCTGTGGCTTTGCATTTCGACCTCGCCACGCCGAATTTTCTGATCCAGGAAGACATGCTGGGGGACGTGCCGTGGCGGTTCGACGTGGTCCAGACCAAGCTGCGCTCCGAGAATGGATTCTGGTTGCCCTTGGACCAGCCGGGATTGGGCGTGGAAATCGATGAAGGCGAAGCCCGGAAGCATCCCTTCGAGCAGGAAATCCTCGAGCAGATGGTCTTCCACCCTGATGGCTCCGTCGCAGAGTGGTGATTGACGCTGCGATTGAAAATCGGACCGATGTGCAGTAGAGTTCCGCTGCACCTTGGTCTGTTTCTGCTTCTGGAAAGGAGTTTCAGAATGCTGGCATGCCGCGCGAGGCACTCGTTGACTGTGGCGGCGGGGGCTGCAGTGCTGACGATGCTATCCGGCGGCGTTCTCTATGCCGCAGACTACGTGAATGCGCAGTTACCCTGGCACGGGCGGGTGCTTGACGCGCAAGGCCGACTGCTGGCGTGGTACGAGCCGGACAAGAACCTGGGTTACG
>QHZK01000214.1 GCA_003224635.1 Acidobacteriota bacterium
CGGGGCGTCCTGGGACAGCACCGTCTTGTTTCGCTTTTTGTTCGCCACCGGCGGGCGCGCCTAGTGCCCCCCCTTCATGGCATGGTAGCTTGGTGGACCTGAGGGGGCTCGAACCCCTGACCCCCTGGTTGCAAACCAGGTGCTCTCCCAGCTGAGCTACAGGCCCTCCGTCATTCTTCTGGTTTAGAGTCATCGCATCAAGCCACCAGTCAGCCTGCTTGTGGAACGTAACACCCAGGTTGATGGCTTCAACCTTGTTGAAGTGTTGCCGGGTATCAGCTCCGCTATCCGCGATCGCTTCTCGAGCCTTCCTTTTCTCGCTCGGGTTTGGTCATCTTGGCGGGACCGCTGGCTGCATAGCCGGACGCTTTTGCGAGCCCGTTTCTCGCGCCCGGGCAACGTCATCCAAAACCGCACGTAATACGCATTCCCGTTCCGCTCGACGTAACCACTCTGACCAGACCTACGAGCCATGGATTTCCTCCTTGCTCGTCGATCTGATGTCGCCGACCGCAGTGTATCACAGATGGTCGCGGACCTCTTGGCGAACATCGAAACTGTCGTGGGGCGTTCTCGGCTTTCCACTCTCACCTCGCACCCCGGCCGATCTGTGTCCGCCACCACTCTCTGCTCCCCTCAACACCGGTCGGGCAAAAAAAGTCCCGCATCAATTGATGCCAGAGAGCGTGACGAAGGGCGAACGCCATCGATGATCTGGTCTTGCCGCCGCCGGTTGGCACGGTCAGGCGATGGGAGCCAAGTTCGACAGCGCCATCAGTTCGACGATGGCACCTACAGCATCGACGACTTCAACGACCTCCGCCAGGAACGAGGAGCTCATTCCCTTGTATTTGAGGCAGCTGCACAACTACGCTTACGCCTCGGAGCACGCGGCGCCCTGCTGCCTGTCGCTCAAGCCGGTGAGCAAGCTTCGCCTCTTGGTCTTCGGGCCTGGTGCATTTGTGCATCGCGAGAGCGGCAAATCCGGAGTGGCCGACGGGCCGGAGTCAGAGCAGGCACGTCTGAAATTGGAGAACGACGTCTGGATCCAGCGCCGGCAAGTCGCCCGAGCATCGCGCCGTTCCTGGCCGGGCCACGAGCCTTTGGAACTGGCTCGCATCCTCGCGGAAAGGGATCCCAGGCTGGCGTCAATGATCGCGCGCGTAGAGTTCGAGCGGCTCCTGCGGCTTAGCAGGGCGCTGAAGAGCTCCCGATTTATTTTCAATTCGGACAAAATTCTCGGTAAAGAGCCGCCGCCACCGAGCCAAGCTGACCCATCGCCGGTCGCTGAGGAAGATTGCGCGCACCGTTGAGTCGTACCTATAATGAAAATTGGGGCTCCCAGTCTGATGCTTCCCCTGATTGATTTCGCGGCACGAGCCGGGATCCTCCGCCGGAGGCTCCTTCTCTTACTGCTGCTTCACGACGCTCTGATGAGTTCGCGCGGGGCGCACGCGCCGGCCGCTATTGCGCAAACCACCGAAAGCACGGTCCAGGCAGGAGTCTCGCTGCTTCAGCAAAAAAGATACGAGGACGCCAGAAGGGAACTCGAAAGCGCAGCCATGCAGCACGCTGATTCGGCGGAAGCATTCTTTTATCTCGGGATGGCTGAACTCCATCTGGGTGATAGGCTCGCCGCCGAGGCTTCCCTTCGCCGCTCGCTGGAACTGGATCCTCGCGCCGTTAATACGCTCTATAATCTTGGAGTTCTTTTGCTGGACGATAAGAAGCCCTCTCAGGCCATACCCTACCTTGAGCAAGCCAATCGACTAGGCCGCGCACGTCCGGAACTGGCCGTTAACCTGATTCGAGCTTGTCTGGAGGCCGGGCTGCCGAGCAAGGCGCTTGAATTGGCGAAGTCAGCCGACGGTCAGTTCGAGAACGCGCCTGAGTTCCATCTGGTTTTGGGTAAGATCTTTCTGTCGCACGATCTTCTCGCGGAGGCGCGCACCTCTTTCGAAAAAGCTGATCGTCTGGCGCCGTCGCAGCCCGAGATCTTGCTGCCTCTCGCGGATGCCTGCTTGCAGCAAAGGGATTTAACGTGCGCACGCGGAGCGCTGAAGAACGCATCAGCAAGGGCTCAGCGTGCTGCGCAGTACCACTACCTCCTTTCCCAATGCTGGCTTTTCTCGGGTCGCAAGGAAGAAGCTCTGGCGGAAATCAGCCGCTCTGTGGAAATGGAGCCGCGCAACCCGGCCTACCTGCTGACGCTCGGTCGCTATTACCAGAAGTACGGGAACCAACAAAAGGCACTGGCGGCAATCGAGAAAGCGGCGCGACTGGCTCCCGATCTGCCCGAGATTCCTTACAGCTTCGCGGTGAGCTACTTCATCGCGGACCAATTTGAAGAAGCGTCAAAATACGTGGAGAGAGCCCTAGAAATCGATCCCAAATTCGATCGGGCTCTCTTCCTGCTGGGAATTTCTCGCTTTGCGATGGGCAAGTTTTCGGAGGCGGAAACACTTCTCAACCGGGCGCTCGACGTCAAGCCTCAAAACCCCTATTACCTTTGCTTCTACGGGATGTTGCTGCTTGCAGAGAATCGTTTGTCCGACGCCTCGCCCTACTTTGAAAAAGCTTCCGCACTCGATCCCAAGTACGCCCTGCCACACTACCAATTGGGACGACTCTTGGCCCGTAGCCAAAGGTTTCGCGAGGCAAGATCTGAACTGGAACAGGCGATCGCCCTCCAGCCGGATTTGACGGAAGCCTATCATCAACTCGCGCATGCGTACGAGAGATTGGGGGAGAAACAGAAGGCCGAACAAGCCCTCGCCCGATTTCAGCAGCACAAGAACGTGGAATATAACGAGCGTCAAGACTTTCTGAAGCAGGCGCACGAGGCTTTGCAAGATAAGCCGTAGGGCTAAGCGAGCCTTGGAACTCGGCGCGCAAGTCCCGAGAGACGTTCATGCGGAACTGGCGAACCGTGTACGCTCCCGAAGGGCAATTCTCGAATGCATTGCGAGAGTTCAAGCTTATCTATCGCAGGGGTCGCGAGGCAACCTAGCGGCACAGGCGCGGGAGGTGGTCCGGAGGATGAAAGCCGAGAGGTGGCGCCATCCAACTCTAATGAACAACCCGCAGGCCAAAGGTGAGCCGCTAGTGCGAGAGTACACGAGAAGCGTCCACTGGAGCTGGCGCGGCCGCACGGTTCAGGGTTTCCGTTGCTCGCTGACGTTGCTCCGCATTCATACGCTCAACTTGAGCGAGCTCTTTTCGTCCCTCCTCTATGTCGCCCACCTGGGCCAATGTCCTTCCAAGCCAATGATGAGGTTCCACACGCTCAGGCAGCAGACTCACGGCGCGACGAAAAAGAGGGATAGCCTCCTCGAACCGCATGAGTTTGACGTAGACTTGCCCGAGTCCAAGACAGGCCTCGCCGTAGTTGGGATCGAGCTCGAGCGCGTGCTTGAGTTTTTCTGCGGCCTCCATTGCGCTTCCGCGCTTGAGGGCGATGTTGCCGAGATAAAAATAGGAGGGTGCGAACGTCGGGTTGATCCGGGTTTCCCTTTCCAACGGTTCGACCGCCTCTGGAAATCTTTTCCACCGCCAGTAAAGGTAACCGAGAAGAAAATGCAATTGAGGCGCGTCGGGTGCGCCTTTAATGGCTCGCTTGAACTCTTCCTCCGCCTGGCGCGGCTGGCTCACCATGTCATAAGCCTCCCCGAGGGTTTCGTGAACGAGCGGAGCATCCGGATGGCGTTCGAGAAGCTCGGCAGCAGCCTGGAGCGATTTCTTCGGTTCGCGGCCCATTCGGTAGGCTCGGACGAGCAAGAACAGAATCTCAGCGCGGTCGGGTTGTTGCTGCCGGGCCAGTTCAAGCTCCTTGACGGACTGTTGCCAGCGCTTCAGTTCGTAGTAACAGGCCCCGAGAAGGTAGTGAGCATCCGCGGCATGATTCTTTGAAGCAGTTCCCGCAGACAGATGAGGGATGGCCGCCGCAGAATTGCCCGTCTTGTACAGCGCCAGGCCGAGATTGAAACTGATTTCGGAATCTTCGGGTCGCAAACTGTGAGCTTGCTTGAAAGCGAAGGCCGCTCGGGGGAAGTTTTGCCTCTTGAAGTAGATGACGCCCAGGTTATTATAAGCTTCCGGGGAGGCGGCCAAGTTCAATCCCAGAAGGTATTCGTGCTCCGCCTCGTTGGCGTTCCCTTGCTCTGCGAGTTTCGAGGCGCGTTGAAAGTGCAACTCGGCGGCCGATTCGTCGGTCGCGATAGCGGGGGTCGAAACCAGAACGGAAGAGAGCATTACACTGGTGAGCAGCCACCGACCGATGACCCAACGCACTTCGCATTCTGGTGTTCCTTTATCCACCAAGGGTTACTCTAGCATGGGCCCCCGATACAAACATCCTCATGCGTTGAATTGCCCGCGAACCTAAAACCCGGTAAAATCCGTCCCGCTGCGAATCACAACGGCGAACTTCGGGGGCGCTAGCCTAAAACAGAGAGAGACTGGCTCTAAAAATCAATCCGCAAAGCGAGCTCAATAATGCGCGGTTCCAACGCTCTCGTCACCTGGCCGAAGTCACCGCTGCCGAGGCTGGTTCCGACCTGATCGAAGCTCGGGTGATTCCAGATGTTGAAGAGCTCCGCGCGAAACTGGACCTTGGCGCGCTCACGGAGCGGAAAGTTCTTGAAGAAGGCCCAGTTCCAGGTGTTCTCCCCCGGTCCGCGAATCAGTCCTGTCCCACAGTTCCCGAAGAAGCCGAAGGCCGGGTAGGCAAAAGCGCTCGTGTTAAACCATTGAGACAGACTCTTGTTACCGGCAACGTTCCCGACACAGTTAGGCCGGCTGGCAAGCCCTGTGCCTGCGGTGACTTCCTTCACTTCGTTTGTCTCCGGATCTGTTATTTGATACTTGATTACGCTTAGGCCCGGTGCAAGCGCAAATCCGCTTTCGATTACGGTGATGCCGGAGAAGACCCAGTTCCCGAAAGCTTGACCCAGAATGTCATGCCGGTTCTTCAAGAAGGGAAGTTCGTAGATATACCCGGCAGTGAAGATGTGTGTCCGGTCCCAACCCGGTGATCCGTACTCCGCTTTGAAGTAGCGCGGGTTTTGGGCGCCGGCGCCGGTGTTCCTTCCATCGAAGCCACGGTCGGCAACGTCAGTCAGGACGTGGCCCCAGGTGTAGGCGGTCGTCAAAGTCAAGCCTCGCCCCGTCCTGTACTGCCATCCCGCTTGAAGGGAGTTGTAGTTGGAGTTCCCGAAATAGGTCCCGGCGCCATGCCCGCTGCTGAACCCGCCCCAGCCGACGAAGGGCCGAGTGAAATCAGCGGACACGAGTCCAGGGTTCAGGCAGGGGTCGAAATTGAAGCCGCCGGAAGGAATGGTCTGCCCCGGTTCCAAACAGTTTGGATCAGAGATGGAAGGACTGGAGACCGGCAGCGGGAAATTAAAGTCGCGGCTGCCCTTGACGAAGCGCGTGCCACTTCCGACGTAAGCCACGCTCAGGACGCCATTGGGAATCAATTCCCTCTGGACCGTGAGGCT
>QHZK01000215.1 GCA_003224635.1 Acidobacteriota bacterium
AGTCGAATAGTCGAGAGTCGAAGGTTGAAAGTGGAAAGCCGAGGAAGGCTTCCGCTTTTGACTTTTTAACTTTGGACTTTCAACTTTCGACTGTTTCGCAAAGGACGAAACGCTTTGAAGTTCGAGATCATCGCGCGCGACCCGACCACCCGCGCGCGCGCCGGCCTCCTCCACACGGCCCACGGTGTCATCGAGACTCCCGCCTTCATGCCGGTCGGCACGGCGGGCAGCGTCAAGGGAATGACCCAGGACGATCTCGAGCGGCTAGGCGTCCAGATCCTGCTGGGCAACACCTATCATCTTTACCTGCGGCCCGGGCACGAGACTGTCGAGGCCGCGGGCGGCCTGCACCGCTTCATGGCTTGGCCCCATCCGATCCTCACCGACAGCGGGGGCTTCCAGGTGATGAGCCTGAAAGGCCTGGGCCGGGTCACCGAGGACGGCGTCGAGTTCCGGTCGCACCTGGATGGTTCCTCCCATTTCCTGTCGCCCGAGCGCGCCGTCGAGATCCAGTTGGCGCTGGGCGCCGACATCATCATGGCTCTCGACGAATGCGTCGAATACCCGTCGAGTTACGAGACCACCCGCCGCGCCACGCAGCTCACCGGGCGCTGGGCCCGGCGGGCCAAGGACTATTACGAAAGAACCGGGATTCGGGGTTCGGGGTTCGGGGTTCGGGGAGAAAGAGCGCGGGATTCGGGGTTCGGGACTCGGGATTCGGAGAATGCTGGCTCAACCTCAAGTGTCAAACGATCACAAGAGGCTTCTCCCCGAAACCCGAACCCCGAACCCCGAATCCCGGTTCTTTTCGGCATCGTGCAAGGCGGAATCGACCGGGCGCTGCGCCGCGAGAGCGTGGAGCAGATACTCGACATCGGCTTCCAGGGATACGCTTTGGGCGGGCTTTCGGTCGGCGAACCCAAGGGCGAGACCTACGACGTAACCGAGTACACGGCGGAACTGCTGCCTTGGGAGCGCCCGCGGTACCTGATGGGTGTGGGAACGCCGTCCGACCTCGTGGAGTGCGTGGCGCACGGCATCGATCTGTTCGATTGCGTGATGCCCACGCGCAACGCCCGCAACGCCTGCGTCTTCACTTCCGAAGGCAGGCTGGCGATCAAGAGTGCGCGCTACGCGCGAGACGAGGCGCCACTTGACCCCGCCTGCCGGTGCCCTGTCTGCCGCCGCTACTCGCGCGCCTACATCCGGCATCTCTTCCAGGCCGGCGAGATGCTGGCGGCGGTCCTGGCCACCCAGCACAACCTGCACTTTTACCTTGACACTATGTGGAATATCAGGCAGGCTGTGCTTTCTGGAGACTTGGTAAGCCTTTTACGTAGGGTGCGGACGGGTAGTTCTAAAGTCAGTCATACCTGAAGTGAACCCGGAAAGCCAAACCGACGAACCCTGCTGAGCGAGCCAGTGACGAGGGCTCCTCAATCTCACGCTCTGTCTTGGCGGACCAACCTTGGCCTCGAGTGTTGGTTTTTCATTCCTGTCATCTGCGCCCTTGGTGCTGGCCGCGGATTCCGGCGCGGGTGGCGGGCTTGCCCAATTCCTCTTCCTGTTTGCGCCGCTCTTCCTGATCTGGTATCTTCTCGTCATCCGCCCGCAACAGAGCCAGCGGCGCAAGGTGCAGGAGATGCTGTCCAGCCTCAAAACCGGAGACCGGGTGGTGACCAGCGGCGGAGTCTACGGTACTATCGTCTCTTTTCGGGACGGCGTCGTGCAATTGCAGGTGGCGCCTCAGGTGAAGCTCGACGTGGCGCGCTCGGCGATCACGGGTCTTCAGGCGGCAGAGGAAGGCCGTGAGGCCGAGGCGAAGACCAAGAAGTAGGCGGCGGAAAGGCCCGAGAGTTAAGCCATGGAGAAGAAGATTCAAACCCGCGCGATCCTGATTGGCGCGGTGGTCGTCGCGTGCTTGTTCGGAGTCATCGGCTTCCCTAGAAATGTTCAGGAACTCAAGGCGAACGTCCGCGACCGCATTCGCCTGGGGCTCGACCTCCGGGGCGGCATGCACCTGATCCTGCAGGTCCACGTGGACGATGCGGTCAACGTCAAGTCCGACCAGGACCTGGAACGTTTGCGGGATGAGCTCAAAGCGAAAAGCATCCCCTACGCAGAGTGCAATAAGATCGACATCAGCCACATTGCGATCAAAGGAATGCCTCAGGACAAGACGCAGGAAGTTCAGAACCTGGTCAGCGCGCAGTTCTCGGACTGGGACCTGGCGCGCGGACCCATCGACCCCGCGACCAAAACGGTATCGTTGACGATGGGTGTGAAAACCAGCGAGGTGACGACCATCCGGAACCAGGCGCTCGAGCAGGCCAGGACCACGATCGAGAACCGCATCAACCAGTTGGGCCTGACGGAGCCCGTAGTCGCCGACTATGGCAAGCATGAGGACTACGAATTGGTGGTTGAGCTCCCCGGCGTCGAAGACAGCGCGCGCGTGAGGGATATCATTCAGTCCACGGCACTGCTCGAGTTCAAGATCGTACAGAAGGGGCCCTACCCCTCCAAAGAGGCGGCCTTGGCCGATAACGGCGGCGTTCTGCCTCCCGACGCCGAGCTCGCGCCGGGACAGGACACGGGTAATGGCGGCAGTTGGTACCTTCTGAATCGGGTGGCCGCGATTACGGGCCGCGACTTGACCGGGGCGCAGCAAGGGACGGACCAGAATGGTCGCCCCAACGTCCTCTTCACCCTCAACCGGGACGGCGCCGCGCGGTTCGAGAGGATTACCGGACAGAATGTCGGAAAGCTGCTGGCGGTCGTCCTCGACAGCCGCGTGGTGGACGCCCCGGTCATCCACACTCAGATCAGCGATCGCGGGGAAATCGAAGGAAACTTCACGCTCCAGAAAGCCGCCGACCTCGCTCTGGTGCTCCGCAGCGGCGCGCTGCCTGCCTCCATTACCCCCCTGCAGGAGTCGACCGTCGGCCCGTCGCTCGGCGCGGATTCCATCCGCCACGGCGTGATCGCCTCGATTGTGGGCCTCGTGGCGGTCATGGCGTTCATGCTGACTTACTACCGCGGGGCGGGGATCAATGCCGACCTGGCTCTAATTCTGAACCTGATCATTCTGATCGCGGCGCTAGCCTATTTTGGGGCTGTGCTGACACTGCCCGGCATCGCTGGCATTATTCTGACCGTGGGCATGGGCGTGGACTCGAACGTACTCATCTTCGAGCGCATCCGGGAGGAGTTGAGGAACGGCAAGGCCGTCGGAGCCGCCGTGTCCGGAGGCTTCGAGCACGCCTTCAAGACCATCATCGACACGCACGTAACCACGGTAGTCTCCGCGGCGATCCTTTTTGCTTTCGGCACCGGTCCGATCAAGGGGTTTGCGGTAACGTTGGTTATCGGCCTGGTGGCGAACCTGTTTACCTCGGTTTTCGTGTCGCGCGTCATCTTCGACTACGGTCTTTCCCGGAGGGAGCCAGGAGAGGCGCTCAGCGTCTAAACTGGGCGAGGTAAGTCATACCGCATTCGGCTGTAGCGGCGGTCTGTGACCGCCGGTCGGAAGTCACGAATAGGCAATAAGCGCCCTGGACTACGGGAGGTTGCCGCCGGTCGGGGCCCTACCGCAGGAGGCTGGCCCAGCACGCAAGATTCGGGAACATCGGGCCCCAGTCCGGTGTCTATTTTATTGTCAAGGAAGGTTATGCCTCATGGAGTTTTTTCACGAACCCAAGATCGACTGGATGGGCAAGAAATGGTTCTTCATCGGCATCTCTATTCCACTGCTCCTGGCGGGACTCATCTCGATGGCGGTGAAAGGAGGCCTTGCCTACGGGATCGACTTCCGCGGCGGCACCCTGGTTTACGTCAAGTTCGCCACTCAGCCCAATCTGGACGAGGTTCGCGTCCAGCTCGAGCGGCAGAACCTGCGGGGAGAGACTTTGCAGCAGTACGGGCCCGCGGTTGAACACGAGGTGATGATCGGTCTGGACCTGAAGAGTACCAGCTCGGAGGCTCTGGACGCGGGCAAACACGCGATCATCAAGGCGCTCGCAGCATTGTACGGAGAGCCGCCGGCGGGAAAAGTCGACTTTAACAACGCCAGCGCGTCGACCGTTGCCGCCAACCTGACTGCGGCGGACCCGCTCCACTTGGCTTCGAAAGGCGGAGACACGGAGAAGGCGTATCGGGACTTGGCAGACGCTCTGGTCAGCTTCCGGAACGGCCCGCCCCAAAGCGGTCTGATCACCGATTTTCAGCAACTCGGCGCCGTCAAGGGCGTGACGCCTGCTGTAGTCTCGCATCTGACGGATAATTATTATCTGTCCAGATATGCCGTGTTCAATACGGAGATTGTCGGACCGAAGGTCGGGGCGGACCTGAGGCGGCAAGCCGTGTATGTTACCCTGGCTGGGCTAGGCGCGATGCTTATTTACATCTGGTACCGCTTTGAGCTAATCTACGGCGTCGCGGCGGTCATCGCCACGTTTCACGACGTTCTCATAACGCTCGGTATTTTTTCCCTGCTCAACAAGGAAATCACCCTGACCGTAATCGCGGCGCTGCTGACCTTGGTGGGCTATTCCATGAATGACACGATTGTGGTGTTTGACCGGATTCGGGAGAACGTCCGCTCGAGCAAGCGGGAGGATATCCTGCCGCTCGTCAACCGCAGCATCAATCAGACTTTGAGCCGGACGATCCTGACCTCCGGGCTTACCTTCCTCGCTGTGCTCTCCCTGTACTTGTTCGGAGGCGAGGTGATTCACGGGTTCGCGTTAGTGTTGGTTGTGGGAGTCATTATCGGCACTTATTCCTCGATCGCTATCGCGAGCCCCGTTCTGGTGTTCTGGCAGCAGAGGACGAGCGGAGGACTTCGTTCTGCCGCCGGGATATCCAAGGGTGCGTCGCAGGCGAGGAAAAGAGCCGAACGAGGGGCTGCCTGAGCGCGCCGATAGTCCCAGGCGGACCTTCGGGCGAGACGAGTTGGACCGGAACACAATCGACCGGAGGTATCAGCCATGTTTGACGACACCTTGCTTGATTCCGCGCCTTCGCACGCGCCTATTCTCAAGTCCGTGCATTGGATCATCGCGCTCGGGGCCGCGGTGGTGGGCTATTTCCTCGGCACTTACGCTCTCCCGTTGCTCTCTGCCGGAGCCGACCCCAAAGTGATCTCCATGCAGTCCGGCATTTTGGGCGTGCTGGTGGGGTGCTACGCCCTGACGGTGTGCTACGTCTACGCCGACTGCCGGCACCTGGGCTTTAGCACTGCGCTCTGGGCGACGCTCACGGCGCTGCCGCTGGTGGGCTTTTTGTTCTTTCTGCTGTATCTGTTCTACTCCGCGTCCAAGACCGGTGACTGGAAGCGGGCGACGATTCCCGTCGCCTACATTTTCGAGATCATCCTGGTGGGCTGTCTAATTTTGTATCCGCTGCTGGTCGTTGAAGGCTTGCCGAAATCGAGCTTGATGGTCTCCCTGACCGCGCCGCCTCCCCCGCCTCCTCCTCCCCCGCCTCCGGCAGC
>QHZK01000216.1 GCA_003224635.1 Acidobacteriota bacterium
GGAGGTTTTGGAGGTCACGGGAAGCACGAGCGAGATCGTCTATCATCCGCTGCCCGAGGACGACCCCAAGTTGCGCCAGCCGGACATCCGCCTGGCGCTGCAGGTTCTGGGTTGGTCACCGGTGGTTTCTCGCCGTGAAGGCTTGAGGATGGTGCTCCCTTACTTCCAGAAAGCTGTGCGGGAGCTCGAGCCTGTACGCGCGGAGGTAATCGCGTAGCCAGTTGGCGCCTCCCAGGCCGCTCCTGCTCGTTTGGCGGCGAGCATCAAGTGATTGAGAATTGCAAAGGATAGTGACGATCATCCGCTGTAGCGGCGCTCTATGAGCGCCGAAAAACGGCGGTCGCAGACCGCCGCTACAGAAAGAGCTGTCACTATGTTTTGCAATCATCAGTAGGTTATCAGGTCTCTGAAAGGATCCTTCATGGCGCGAGCCGTTCTGTTCGTGAGTCTAGTTCTATTCGCTCCCCTGCTCTGCTTGCCGGCGCGGGGACAAGGCACAGGAGCGCTCTCGGGCGTCGTGGAAGACCCGACTGGCGCTCCGGTACCCGACGCGCAGGTGAAGGTCCTCCGGAAGGAAGCGGGAATAGAACGCAGCGCCACTACGAATGAGGAGGGCCACTTTGCGTTTGGGAGCCTGCCGGCCGGCGAATACGTGCTGACCGTGCAGGCTCAGGGCGTCAAGCAAGCCAACACGCTGGTGAAGGTTGGCGCAACTGCGGCTGCGCCGGTCCGCGTCCGCCTGGAAATCGCCGACGTGAAGGAGGAGGTGACGGTCAGCGCCAGCCTTCTTGCTTCGCCCTCCGCGCAAATCAACGCGGACGCGATCAACATTGACCAGGACTTTCTGCGGAACCTGCCGAGCGAAAACGCCGAGCCCCTTGCGGTCCCTTCCTTGTTTGTCAACCCTGCAGTGACCGGCGCGGACGGTCCGAAGATCATCGTGGACGGCGTCGAGACCGATTCGCTGGAACTGCCCGTGGCGAGCATCAAGCGCGTTTACGTCAACAAGAATCCCTACTCGGCCGAGTTCGGTCGACCCGGAAAGGGGCGGATCGAAGTCAAAACCAAGCGCGCGAGCCATCATCATTATCACGGCAGCGCGGGCACCGTGCTCCGCAATTCGGGATTCGATGCGACCAACGCCTTTGCCCATGACCGGCCGCTTCAGCAACGAGCGGTGTCGGAGGCGGAACTCAACGGTCCGGTGAATCGCCGCGTCGCCTTTCTCATCGCCGCTCGATACGATTTCAATAACAACAGCTCGGTGGTCAATGCGCAGACGCCGCAGGGGCCGCTGGTAGAGAACTTTGTGGCGCGGGCGCGTAACACGCACCTGTTCGGCCGCTTCGACATCAAGGTCAGCCCCAACTCCAAAGCCATTGTTCTCTACAAGTTCAAGAACAAGTCGGAGCCGGGCCAGAACGTCGGGGGCCTCAACCTCCCGGATGCCGCGACGGCCGTGTTCGGTCACGAGAATGAGGTGAAGCTTCTCGAGACGACGGCGCTCTCGCCAAACTTCCTCAACGAGCTCCGGGCGGGCTGGAAACAACGCCGGCAAGGCACAGACAGCGCGACGAGCGCACCCGCCATTCTCGTCTTGGGCGCCATGACCACGGGCGGGGCGCAAGCGGCGCACCGGCAGCGGGAATCACAAGGCGACGTTGAAGATATCGTCAGTCAGGTGAAGGGAAGACATACGTTCCGATGGGGTGGCGGCATGCGGTTAAGGTTCTTGCGGGACTTCGACGCCTCCAACTTCGGGGGCACATTCACTTTCTCGACCCTCGCGGACTTTTCGGCGAACCAGCCCTCCTTATTCACGATCAACGCAGGTCAACCGGAAGTGGCCTTCACCCAGCATGAGTTCTATGCGTTCTCTCAGGACGAAATGAAACTGCGGCCGAATCTCTCCCTGATGCTGGGCTTGCGTTACGAGGGACAGTCGAACGGAAACTCCTTCAGGGATTTCGCCCCGCGTTTTGCTCTGGCGTATTCGCCGCGTGGCGGCGAGACTGTGATCCGAGCGGGGTTTGGAGTGTTTTACGACCGGCAGCCAGCCGACGTCAAGCAGCTCAGCCTTCTCCATGATGGGGAAAGGATTGCCGAGTTCGACATCACCAACCCTTCTTATCCGGTTCCTTTCGGCCCAGGCACTCAACTGGCCGACGTAATCCCCAGCGTGATTCGCACCGCGCCGGATATCGGGTTTCCTCGTCTGACGCAAGGCAGTCTGGCCGTGGAGCGGAAGCTGGGCAAGGGAGAAAACTACCTGACGGTTGAGTACGCGACCTTGGGCGCTGTCCGGCTCTACCGCACGCGGAACGTCAATGCGCCGCTGCCCGGAACAACCGTGCCGCCCAATCCCAATTTCATCAACATCGATCGGTTCGAGTCTTCCGGCAAGTTGCACAGCAACGGCCTCACCGTCACCTGGCGAAACCGCGCTCAGAAGAGGCTGGACCTGCTGCTGCAATACACGCTCTCGCGCACCACGGACGACTCCAGCGGACTGTACTCTCTCCCGGCGGACAACTATAACCTGCGGCCCGAACTCGGGCGGTCCGACTTCGACCAGCGCCACCGGTTGAACCTGGCGGGAACGTATCGATTGCCCAAAGACTTCAAATTCGGAGGCATCCTAAAGCTCGCGTCCGGCCCTCCATTTAATATCATCACCGGATTGGACGATAACAATGACACGGCATTCAACGATCGCCCACCGGGAGTGGCCCGCAACACCGGATCGGGCCCCCGATATGCCGACGTCGATGCACGCCTGTCAAGAGTCTTCCGGTTTGCGAAGAGCGAGGGCAGACGGCAAATCGAAGTCGCGGTTGATGCCTTCAACCTTCTCAACAGCGTCAACTTCAACAACTACGTCGGCGACCTTACGTCCCCATTCTTTGGCCGCGCTGACGCCGCCTATCCGGCACGCCAACTGCAACTTTCCATGAGATTCAGCTTCTGAGCGCAGGACGAGCCTCCGCTCGGCGCCAGCCGCGTCGGTTCAGCCAGACTTCGGCCCGCAGTGCATCGGGCTGCGTTCAATCCAAAAGAAGATTCCGGTTCCCGCGGGCGGTTCCTCTCCTACGGTTGCCCGAGCCAGCGCGTCCAGAGGCCGCTGGGGGAACTTGCATTTCCTATGGCACCTTCGTTTAGCCGAGATACACCTAAGTTCTATTGTTCCAATTGTCCTTCTCGGTTACGCTCCATGATGCACTAAGAGTGGAGAAGGAGATCAGCGTGCCAACCGCACGGAGCCGTGCTCCTGGCGAGAAGGTTTGGGGGACGGCATCATACTCAGAAGACCCTTACTCAATGCCATTCTTCGGCGCCAGCGATCCTGGCGCTGCGCTTCGGCCTGGTCGGCGCGTCGTTTAATTCGCGGCGGCTGAGACGGGCTTCCTCCCACGAGATGCGGCCTGGACCAACTTAGTGACCCCATAGCGCTGCGATGGGTAACACCCTTAGCGCTGCAGGGAACGTGTGCTCGGCGTACTTGGAGGACTTCTCAATGAGGCTTCAACGCCCCAACTCGGCCTGTCAGCGCGCCTCGAGGACGACGATGTTGCTCGTCGCCTGGGTCGCTGCGGGAATGATGTGGAACATACCAGGCGGCGGTCCGACCTACGCTGTCCCCGTATCGTCCGGCAACTCCTTGTCCTCGGCATCGGGCACGGAACAAAACAGCGCCACTCAACCGGGCAGAGCCAATCCGGCGGTCGAAGCCCGCTTGGTGGCAGCGTATGGCAAGCTACCGCTGAGCTTCGAGGCTAACTCCGGTCAGGCCGATGACAGCGTGAAGTTCCTCTCGCACGGCCGCGGCTACACCGTGTCTTTGACCGCTACGGAGGCGGCCCTCTGCTTCGGAGCCCCGGAGCGGTGCGGGACGCGGAGCGCCGTAAAGGACAACGAAGCTGCTTTACACCGCACTGCACAGCCCGCAGGGACCTTGGTGAATATGAAGCTGGTGGGCGCCAATCGAGGTCCCAGGGTCTCGGGTCTCGACCGTCTGCCCGGCACTGCCAACTATTTTATCGGAAGCAATCCCCGGAACTGGCGCACCAGGGTCGCTACCTACGCCAAGGTACGATACAAGAGCGTCTATCCGGGCATCGACCTGATCTACTACGGCAACCAAGCACAACTGGAGTACGACTTTGTAGTGGCGCCAGGCGCTGATCCCAAGACTATTCGCCTCAGCCTCGAGGGCGGAGGCGCACTTAAACTGGATGCTCGCGGCGACCTTGTGTTGGGCGGAAAAGGCGAGGAGATCCGCTTCCATAGGCCCCGCTTCTACCAGGAGCGGGGGAGCCGGCAGCAGCAGGTGCCCGGCCGCTATGTCCTCCGAGGTTCGCACCAGGTGGAATTCAGGCTGGCCTCGTATGACGCCCGTCGGCCGCTGAGGATCGATCCGGTCTTGAGCTATTCAACTTATCTGGGCGGCAACAACTTTGACCAACCAAACGGGATCGTCGTGGACTCCGCCGGCAACGCCTACGTGGCAGGGTTCACGTCGTCCAGCAACTTTCCCGCACCCTCCGGGGCGCTACAGGCCACCTACGCTGGCAGCAGCGATGCTTTCGTGTCCAAGCTGAGCCCGAGCGGCTCGTCGCTGGTCTACTCGACTTACCTGGGCGGCAGCTTCACCGATCAGGCGCTCGCCATCGCTCTCGACTCCTTGGGCAGCGCGTATATCGCCGGCCAGACACTATCCAGCGACTTCCCGACTACCGCAGGCGCCTTCAAGACGGCTTACGGGGGGAACGGTGACGCGTTTCTGGCCAAACTGAGTCCCGACGGCTCGTCGCTCGCCTACTCAACGTATCTGGGCGGCAGCGGGCTTGACGAAGCGCGCGGCATCGCCCTCGATTCTTCGGGAAACATCTACATCGCCGGTCAGACGTTCTCGACCGATTTCCCGATGCTGAGCGCCCTTCAAACCGCCAATAAGGGGAATCAAGACGCTTTTGTAGCCGAGTTCAGCGCCAGCGGCTCACTGGTCTATTCCACGTACCTCGGTGGCAGCGGCAACGACCTGGCCAACGGCATTGCGGTTGACGCCCTCGGCGACGCCTACGTGACGGGTTACACGAACTCGGCTGACTTCCCGGTTTCTAACGCTCCCCAGGCCACGTGCAAGAGCTGCCCCAACATCGACGACGCCTTTGTGGCCGAGATCGGGGCCAATGGTTCGGGAATCGTCTATTCCACCTACCTTGGGGGCAGCGGCAACGACCAAGGTACAGGCATCGCGGTGGACGCTCAGGGCAATGCCTATGTCACGGGCTTCACGCTATCGAGCGACTTCCCGGCCACGGTTGGAGCCTACCAGCTTTCCCTGCTCGGTTCGGCGGACGCCTTCGTGACCAAGGTGAGCGCCAACGGGTCGACGCTGGGCTACTCGACCTACCTCGGAAAGGCCAAATATTCTTACGGCCAGGCCATAGCGGTGCTGAACGGCAATGCGTACGTCACGGGAGTGACGGCTGCGAACAGCAATTTCCCTTTGATCAACCCCACTCAGCCCACCAGGACCGGCTCTCCGCCGGATGCCTTTGTCACGGAACTCAACGCCGCAGGATCGTCGCTGTATTTCTCCACGTATCTGGGTGGCGGCAACTTTGATGAGGCGACTGCCATTGCCGTTGACCCTCAGGCGAACGTCTACATCGCCGGACAAACCAAGTCGACAAACTTTCCCTCAATGAACCCGTTTCAGGCGGTGTATGGAGGCGCTGACTCTGACTCTTTCATCACCAAAATTCTTTTTGCCACGACGGCGACCTTGTCGCCCACGCCTTTGGCGTTCTCTAACCAGCAGGTCGGAACGGGGAGCGCGGCCCGGACGCTGACGCTCTCGAACACGGGGACCTCGCCGTTGACCATCATGAGCCTCACCATCAGCGGCTCGAATAGCGGTGATTTCAGTGAGACCAATAACTGCGGCTCCACGTTGGCCCAGGGAGCGAATTGCGCCATCAACGTGACGTTCACGCCTACGGCAAGCGGGGCGCGCAGCGGGGCCGTAACGATTACCGATAATGCCAGCGGCAGCCCACAGACCGCCAATCTAACAGGTACGGGCATCGCCCCCGCGGTCAGCCTCACG
>QHZK01000217.1:0-10564 GCA_003224635.1 Acidobacteriota bacterium
GTCCTCGTCCATCAGGAACTCCACCGTGCCGGCGTTGGTGTAACCGACCTTCTGCATAGCGTCAACGACCAGATGGCCCATGCGCTGGCGCAGGGGGGCGTCGATCTGGGTGGAGGGCGACTCTTCGACAAGTTTCTGGTGGCGGCGCTGGATGGTACATTCCCGCTCGCCCAGATGGACCACTTTCCCATGCTGGTCCGCCAGCACCTGGAACTCGATATGACGCGGCGACGGAATTAACTTCTCGAGATACACCTCCGGGGAGCCGAAGGCCGCCTTCGCCTCATTCCGGGCCGCTTCGAGCGCCTGGGACAATTCGGCGGCGGATTCGACGGCCCGCATACCTCGCCCGCCTCCGCCCGCCGCAGCCTTCACCATGACGGGATAGCCGATTTTTCTGGCCGCTTGAACGGCCTCTGCTTCGGATTCGACCACCCCGGAACCGGGAAGCACCGGCAGTCCGAGGCTGGCCATGGTTTCCCGAGCCTTGTTCTTGTCGCCCATCAACTGCATTACGTCGGGACGAGGACCGATAAAAGTGATCTTGCAGGTTTCGCAGACCTCGGCGAAGTTGGCGTTTTCCGAGAGGAAGCCGTAGCCAGGGTGGATGGCGTCGGCGTCGGTGATCTCCGCCGCCGAGATGATGCTCGCCACGTTCAGGTAGCTATCCGCGCTTCGCGGCGGCCCGATGCAGACCGCCTCATCCGCAAACCGCACGTGCAGGGCGTCGCGGTCCGCTTCAGAATACACCGCCACCGTCCGAACGCCCAGTTCCTTGCAGGCGCAAATGATCCTCAGCGCGATTTCGCCTCGATTGGCAATCAGGATCTTCTGGAACATCGGAGTTCAGTTACTGTGTCATTCGCCTGTCATTCTGAGCGAAGCGAAGAATCTCGGCATTTTTGGATTCAAGCAAATACCGAGATTCTTCGTCGCCTGCGGCTCCTCAGAATGACAGTGTCCCGGACTTTTTCTACTGGAGCTATTTGTGCTCTGACGGCTTGACGGCGAACAAGGGCTGCCCGTATTCCACGGGTTGCCCGTTTTCGACGAAAACTCGAACGATCTCTCCTGCTGCTTCGGACTCAATCTCGTTCATTAACTTCATGGCCTCGATGATGCACAGGACGCGCCCGGCTTCGATCACGTCACCCACATTAACGAACGGAGGCGCGCTCGGATTGGGCCCACTGTAAAACGTGCCCACAATGGGCGATTTGATGATGTGCAGCGCTTCCGTCGGCTCGCTCGGCGCTGCCTCAGCGGCCACCGCGGCCGCAGCGGGCTCAGCCAGGCCGCCGGGGGCGGAGGCCGAAGTCGCGGGGGGCGAAGCCGCAGGAGAAGGAGGAGTTGCTGGAGAGTGCGCGGGTGCCGGAGCCCGCGACCCCGCGGGCGCGCCGCGTCTGATGTGGACCCTCAAGCCGTCTTTTTCCATCTCAAACTCTTCGATCTGCCTCTCGGTCAGCAGGTCGATGAGTTTTTCGATGTCTTTGAGGTTCCAGGGTTGATCCGGGCCGCTACCTCCCCTCGGATTCTTGGCAGGCATGACGTTCGTCTCCGCCGGAGCGACCGCTGACCGGTTGCCTCAGAAAACAGCGTCTCTCCCCGGCTCCTATGAAATACACCAGAGGTCTTTGGGCGCCGGCGTGAGTATCTCGGGGCCGTTGGTTCCTACCAGCAGCGTGTCTTCGATACGGATCCCCCCGAAGCCCTCGAGGTAAATCCCCGGCTCGGCTGTCACCACGCAGCCCGACTTGAGCCGCGTTTTTTCGCGACGCCCCAGGCGAGGCGCCTCGTGGACCTCCAGCCCCACGCCGTGCCCCGTACTATGCGTAAAGTATTGTGCGACCCCGCGACGCTCGAGCGCCCTGCGCGCCGCCGCGTCCACGTCGAGCGCCCGGACGCCGTCCGCCAGCGCCTCGATCGCGCATTGCTGACTTTCCAGTACGGCGCGGTAGAGACTCTTCACGCGGCGGCTTGGCTCTCCGATGTAGAGGGTCCGTGTCATGTCCGCCGCATAACCCGCGAGTATAGCACCAACGTCCAGGATAACCAATTCGTCTCGCGCCAAAGGCTTGGCCGACGCGCGGGCGTGAGGCAGCGCGGCGCGCTGGCCCGACGCCACGATGGTCTCGAAAGCCGCTCCTTCCGCCCCCTTGAGCTTCATGCGGTATTCGATCTCCGCCGCGAGCTCGGACTCTCGCATGCCGGGCCTGATCTCGCGCAGGACTTCATCGAGTACCGTCGCGGTGAGGCGGCCCGCCTTGCGGATGCAGTCGATCTCGCCCAGGTCCTTGACCGTGCGCAGTTCCTCGATCAGCCCGCCCGCTGGCTTGAAGCGCAATCTCCCGCCGCTCTCGTCCTTAAGTTCTCGAAGCTCGCGGCAGGCAAGGTGCGAGTCCTCGTAGCCCACGCGGGTCGGCCGCTTCCTCTCGAGCCAGCGGGCGACGGCCTTGAACAGCCGTCCTCGCTCTTCCCGGACCTCCACGCCTCGGGCGGACTCCCTCGCCTGCAAGGTATACCTCGGGTCTACCCACAGAATAGGGTCCGGCGGCCCCAGCGCGGCCACGCCGGCGCTGCCCCGGAAGTTCGTGAGGTAGAAAATATTCGTCGGCTTGGTCACGACCAGGACGGGAAGGTGCCGCTGGTCGAGGAGCGATAAGAGGCGCGCCTGCCGGGTTTCGAAAGCGGTCAAATCTGTATGCATCAGACCTACGGCTGGGGACCGGCAGCGAGGGCCAACCACGCGACCAGGGCGGCATACTTCTGGTCCTGAGTCCAGGGAGGGCCGATGGCGCGCCCGAGCTCAGCGACCCGGCGTTCGAGCTCGCCGGCAGGGATCGAAAGTTCTGCCGCGCCGCGCGCCAAGAGCTCGCGCTCGCGCACTCCCGTCACAGGCAGGTCGTGATGCTCGCCTGCGCGGACGAGTACGTTTCGGAAAAGCTCGCCCTCGGCGGTGTGGATCAGCGCGTGTGAGGCGAGCGTGGCCGCGAGCGTGGTCGCGGGCCGGCCCGAGGCGAGGACAATGCCGCAGCCGATCACGTCGTGGCCGCTGGCCCGCAGGTCGTCGATGACCGCGCGCAGGCCTTGCCGGGCCAGGCGCTGAGCGTCGTCAGTCGCGCGCCGCACTACTTCCTCGGCCTTTTTCAGGTCCAGGCCTTCAGTGGCATGATACGGCTGCTTCGACGCCGGGATAGCGGGGTCCGCGAGCTCGATGCGGCGCCGGTCGACGACCCGCGGCGAGCGCGGCGGCCCGGCAATTGCCACCACGGCCGCCCATCCGGAGTGCGCCCGGAAGCCCAGCGCGGCGCGCGTCCTGGTGGTGGTTTCGACGGCTCCTCCCTCGCGCGCTTCGCGCCTCTTCACGTCCGTGTCCTCTTCAAGGTAGCGCAGACTTTCAGTTCTCAGAAAGTCTGCGGCTTTTCGGCGATTCCCAAAGCAAGAACCGCAGAGTTTGAACTGCACGCTACCTGGTTCGATGGCCGCTGCAGCTTCGGGGGATCAGGAAAGGCGGACCGCTTCGAGCTGAGCAGGCTGGGCGGCGGGCAAGCGGGGCTCAATTCCTCTCGGAGTCACCAGCGTCCAGGCGCTCTTCTGGCGCAGAAGCTGCTGCACCAGCGCTGCATGCATGGCGTGGCCGGCCCGCTCGGCGACGATGCGGCCAATCAGGGGATAGCCAAACATCACCAGGTCCCCGATCAGGTCCAGGATCTTGTGGCGGCAGAACTCGTCCGGGAACCTCAGTCCTTCCGGGTTCATCACCCCGTCCTCGCCCAGCACCACGGCGTTCTGGAGCGAGCCGCCGCGCACCAGGCCGTTTCGCCGAAGCTTCTCCACTTCCTGGATGAATCCGAACGTCCGCGCGGGAGCGATCTGTGTTTCGTAGTCTGTAGCGCGTACCTTCAGGTTCCGGGCTCCGTTTCCCCCGGGGTTGTATTCGCTGGGGTCGTATGTGAAAGACTGTTCCCCGATCAGAGGATGGGGAAAGCCAATCTGGTAGGTCACGCTCAGCCTGTCGGACGGATACACCGCCATGCGCTTCGCGCCGTTGATCACCTCGACTGGCTTCACCACCTTGGCGTAAGTCCGCCAGGCGCGCTGCCGGCGCAAGCCGGCCCCCTGGATGAGCCGGAAGAAGGGCAGGGCGCTCCCGTCCATAATAGGAACCTCGAGGTTGTCGATTTCGACGTAGACGTTATCCACCCCGGAGGCGGCGAGCGCGGAGAGCAGGTGCTCGGTGGTCGAGATCAAAACGCCTTTCTTCATCAGGCTAGTAGCGTAGCTTACGCGAGCTACGTTCCGGGCCAGCGCTTCGATCTCGAATCCCTCGAGGTCCGTCCGTTTGAAAACAATGCCCGTATTGGCCGGGGCGGGGCAGAGCCGTAGGGTGACAGGGACGCCCGTGTGCAGGCCAATCCCCGAAAGGCTTACCGGCGATGCTAAGGTGCTTTGATGACCCACCGGTCCCCCTCCCTAGACGCCTTAGCTTTAGCACCCAGCCTTCCACATTCGAGGGCAGATTTCAAGTGGCGTGTTTGCAGTCGGATACATCTGCTTTCGGGTCGCTCGCCGGAACCCGGAGTGTGGCAAAAACACAACAGAGGTGATGTGTATTTGCAGCTTGGGAGTGTGTCGAGCTTGCTCAGGTTCGGGTGGTTGGTTCAGTGTCCGGCCTACCGACTACCCGAAAGACCTTTTAGAAGAAAACACCCCCAGTACTGAGATCGGGTCCAAGCGCTTCGAGGTCAAATCCAGCACACCCAAAACGTGTCTTATCCTCGACCAGCCGACGTTCTCCCCGCGAAATGAGACACCGGCGATGACGTAAATTTGCCCACCGTCATCTGAGATTGCAAGCTAATCGCTTATCCAGGAATCGTTAAACTCCTCGGGCAGAATCGGTTCGCCGTTCTTGACGCAATGCTGAACAACTCCACTCCTAATGTCAAGAACCCTGAGTTCTTGCCAGTCACCAGAAACATAACTCTCGGCTTTTCGCTATGTCATCACATTAAAGCCAAGCAGAGGCTGCTTCAGAGAAGTGACCGGGCTTTCATACGATGTCGTCTCGTCAGGACTGCCAATCTGCGTATACTTGGCAGCATCTTTGTGCTTCAAATAAAGGCGTGTGGGACGCCAATTGCTAATGTCGCCGAGGCCTTGGAGTTCAAGAATCATCGTCTCGCTCGGTGGGTTAAAGAGAAGCCGGCGCGGGGCATAACCCTCCGGTATCCCGAGTTCAGCTCGGGTCACATCCTTTGGAAGAAAGCGACGCTGGCCCGTCCTGGCCACCAGCGAGGGATCTTTCCTTAAACTGGCGATTCGCTCTCGGAGCGTGAGGAGCGAAACACCTTTGCTCGTGAGCAACCGAGCCGCGTAGCACTTGCTTTCCTCGAGCACGGCCAGGAGAAGATGTTCGTTGCCAATGTGCTTGTCGTGAAGATCGTCAGCCTCCGCTGCACTCAGCTTGAGGATGCTCTTGGCTTCGTCACTCAGAGGCGCGTCAGCATCGGAGGGCATCTCCTGCCCACAAGACCGCTCCTGTTTAATTTGGAAAACCATCTGCTCAAGAGACGCAGGTCGCAAGAGGTATGTGGCTAAATCTTCATCGGCCATAATACCCGATAACAAATGCTCAGAACTAATTTGACTTGATCCAAACGAACTCGCCCATTGCTTGGCAAAAAGGATGGTGCGTCGGGCACTCTCGGTATAACGCTCAAACATGCGGCAATTGTAGCGGATAAGCGTGAGGTTTCGGCAAGGCTGCATGACTCGACCTGAATGATCTTGGTAACGTCAGTCTGCGCCCAACCAGGGCAAGGAGAACAGACTGATGTCGCCCTTAAACACTCCCGTTGTTCCCGTCAAGATGGAGCAAGCACGCCAGCAGTTGGAGCGCTGGCGGACTACCCGCGCGCATCGCTCACCGATTCCGGAACCGCTCTGGGCCCTAGCGGTGCAGGAGCTTCTGACGTTGCTCCGACACTGCACGATACGCGCGCGTGGGTCGCGAGCACCGTGAAGCGTTCGTTCCACCGCGGCAAATAATTCCCCCTCCAGGTAAGCGTTGGCGGCGCCCGACGTGGAGGCGCTCGCCGCAACCCCTTCACCGGCCGGTCCTGGGCGGTGCCGAAAAACCGTTCGGTGCGACCCTTGGCCTGCGGAATAAGTTCTTCCGACTCGCAGCGCACCTCTCTGGCGGTTTCTGGCCTCGCTCATGTGCAGATTGCCCAGCAGTTGTTGGACGTGCAGCGGCGGATGCGCAAAGTCCGGAATGGCGGCGTGGGAGGGCGCGACGCGGGGGCTTGCCAGGCGATATATCAGCTTAGGACACCCAAAGTGACTTATCCAAGTGGATATCAGTGGAACACTTGATTGACGCCAACAACCGGAAACCATAACATATGCGGCCATAAGCATCCCCAAAAAAGGGTCGATAAAGCCGTTCGCGGAGGGATTACGATGAGCGAGTCGTTCTCCGACCAGAAGTCGAGAAGACGTTTCGTTGTGGTGTCCGCAGCCGTGGCTGTCTGCCTTCTGGGCGCTTTGCTGTACCGCCCGACTTCCAGCCGAGGTCTGAAGAATAAGAACGCGCCATCCGGAGCCCAAATCGGAATTACGCGCGTTGCGGCTGATACTCCTGCGAACTTGCCGACCAGCGCAGCAGACCTGGCACATGCGGCCAACACAATCTCGCGGCATAGCAGGCCCACGAACCATGTGCAGGGCAATCCCAAGCAGCCTATGAGATCGCCCCTGGTCGTGACGCTTGGCGACAACTTGCCTAGCAAACGTCGCTGCTTCGTTTTACCTGGAGTCTTGGCCAAGGCCTCGGCGGCCGGGAGTGCGGGGCCTAAGACCGGCGCGGTCAAGCGAAAAACGATGGTTTCCGTCGAGAGCTTCAGCAAGCCATTGTTGAGCCTTGAGGCCAACGTCGGTCAAAGCGACCAGATTCCGGGCGGGGCGACGCTTGGAAAGGATCACGTGGGATTTTTGTCGCAGGGGCGCGGCTACACGGTGTTCCTGACCGGTGATGAGGCGGTGCTTGCGCTCAGGAGTCGGAAGTCAGGAGTCAGAAGTCAGAATGATAAGACAGACCACGAACTACGGACAACGGACGTACTTTACATGAAACTCGTGGGCGCGAACCAGTCTGCCACACCCACCGGCCTCGAAGAACTGCCCGGCAAGACCAACTACTTCATTGGAAAGGACCCGAAAAAATGGCGCACTAACATTCCGACCTTTGCCAGAGTGAAGTACGAAGGAGTCTACCCGGGCGTGGACATAGTTTACCACGGCGATCCAGCGCGGCCGGGACAGGTCGAATACGATTTCCTGGTGGCGCCCGGGGCTGATCCCCGGGTGGTAACGCTGGCCGTAGAGGCGGGTTTATCCCGCCATGACCAAAGAGGCAGCAGAAAGCCGCACCTACGCGTAGAGAAGAACGGCGATCTGGCGATTCCCACCAAGGCGGGCGAGGTCCGTTTTCACAAGCCCGTGGTGTATCAGCCAGCAGAAAGCTCTGAGTTATCAGTTTTCAGTTCCCAGTTGCGAAGCTCCACGGACAACGGACCACGCACAACAGACGGCGTTAATCAAAAATCGAAAATCCAAAATCCAAAATTTCTGGATGGCCGCTACGTAGTGACCGCCGACAACCGCGTCCACTTTGGTATCTCCGCTTATGACCGCAGCAGGCCGCTGATCATCGATCCGGTCCTAAGCTACTCCACTTTTGTAGGAGCCAGCTCCGGCGACTTCGTCTCCGCAGTCGCCCTGGATAGTTCCGGCAATGCTTACGTGACCGGCAAAAACGATGCCGGCCTGGTATTCGTCACCAAGCTGAGCAACAACGGAAACTCCGTCGTCTACAATACCGTGCTCGGGTCGGGTTACGAAGGTTCCCCCCAAGCGATTGCTGTCGACGCCTCGGGCCGTGCCTACATCACGGGAGGAGCGGGCCCGGGATTCCCGACCACAGCCGGCGCCTTTCAGGCCTCGGCGAGCGGTGGAACGCACGTTTTTGTTACGGTCCTCGATCCCTCGGGCGCCAGCCTGGTTTACTCGGGCTACCTCGCCGGGAGCGTCGGGGAACAGGCCAACGGCATTGCGTTTGACGCTTCTGGGAATGTCTACGTGACCGGATCGACGGAATCGACGGATTTTCCCACGACGCCGGGAGCCTTCCAGACCACATTCGGAGGTTCCACGCGCAGTGGCTTCGTAGCGAAAATCAATCCCGCGGCCGCCGGCGCTGCCTCGCTGGTTTATTCCACGCTCCTAGGTGGCGCCGCGACACCCTCCGTCGAAAATGCGATCGCCGTTGACGCCACGGGGAACGCCTACGTTACAGGCAACGGCGGACCGGAATTTCCCACCACGAGCGGCGCTTTCGCATATACGGGAAGCGAGAGCGGTTCGGGCGGAGTATTTGTGACCAAATTGAATCCCGCCGGCGCGTCGCTGGTTTACTCCGCTTATCTGGGCTTTGGCGAGGGAACGGGTATTGCGGTCGATGGTGCCGGCAACGCTTACGTCGCCGGCCTCCCGCAGGTGTCCGACTTTCCGACTACCTCCGGAGCCTACCAGACGACCTTCCCCAGCGGCTTCGTGGCGAAGCTCAACCCCGCGGGCTCGGGGCTCGTTTATTCCACTTTTCTCAGCGGTCCCGGAGAGGACGTAACGCCGCAAAGCATTGCCTTACAGCGGGGTTGTGCCTCTGCTTGTAACGCCTACGTCTCCGGATTCACCAGCGCTCCCGACTTCCCCGCGGTGAATCCAGTCCAAGATTTTAACGCGGGTGGAGACGACGCTTTTGTCGTGCAGCTCTCCGCAGACGGTTCGAGCGCGGTATATTCGACTTATCTCGGAGGCAGCGCGGACGAAAACAACCTCGACGGCGAAGCGCACATGCCGAGCATCGCCGTGAGCGCAACCGGTGACGTGGTAGTGGCTGGCGCAACTGCTTCCAGCGATTTCCCCGTGTCCTTGAGCGCCACCGCAGCCACCCAAGGATTTGTGGCGAAGATCGCTTCAACGAATGCTTCCGAAGTGGTCCTAGTTCCGGCAAGCCTGAGTTTTGGCACGCACGTGGTGGGCGTCAAGAGCGGCGCGCTCACCCTTACGCTGCGCAATATGGGCAGCAAGACTCTAAGTATCACCAACGTTGTCGCGGGGGGCGATTTCGCCCTGTCGAACACATGCGGGACGAGTGTTGCAGGCGGCGGCAGTTGCGCGATCACCGTGACCTTTACGCCCACAGCCCACGGCGACCGCACCGGCACGGTCACGATCACAGACGATGCTCAGAACGGGCCCACCAACGTCGTCAATCTTTCGGGCACGGGCACTGCCGGAGCCGTTCTCAATTTTTCACCCGCCGCTCTGAATTTCGGCGATCAGAAGGTAGGAACCACCGGAGCGACGCAGAAGGTCACGCTCTCGAATATCGGAAATCAGACATTGACGTTGTCAGGCTTCGACGTGACAGGGGACTTCTCGCAAACTGATAACTGCCCCGCGACTCTGGTGCCAGCCGCGAGCTGCTCCCTGAGCGTCTCCTTTAGACCGACGCAGCCCGGGTTCCGTGCGGGAACCATCACGGCTTCGAGCAGCACTGCGCCAGGCGGCAATCAGACGGTATCCTTGGGCGGCACCGGGACGGGAGTTGGCACATCGGCACTGACCCTCTCCACCAACGGACTAGCCTTCGGGAATCAGGGCCTGAAAACAACCAGTCCTCCTCAAACGGTCACCGTGACCAATTCCGGCAACGTTCCTGTGACCATCTCAAGCGTCGCGGCAAGCGGTGATTTTGCTTTGACTAACGACTGTCCGAGCAGCCTAAGTCCCGCCGCGAGCTGTCCTGTGAGCGTCACTTTTACCCCTGCCGTTGTGGGAGTGCGTGCGGGCTCGGTCGTCATCACCGACAGCACATCCACCAGCCCGGAATTGGTTAGCTTGACGGGCACGGGCGTGAGCCCGCATCCGGAACTTACCGTCAATCCCAGCGGCTTGAGCTTCTTGGACCAAGCGGTGGGAACCACGAGCTCTCAATACAGAGTGACCGTCGCCAATCCTGGAAACGTTCCAGTGACGATTGACAGGGTTTTGGCAAGCGGGGACTTCCAGGTAACGCCCGGCAGCAATTGTGTCGGGACTTTGGCGCCGTCCGCACAATGCCAGTTGGGCGTTACATTCACTCCCACGACAACCGGCCCCCGCAGCGGGCAGCTCTCTATTGTTGACAATGCGCCGGGGAGTCCTCAGACCGTGAGCCTGGTCGGCAACGGGCTTGTCGTGGTCCAGACGATTGTAGTAACTCCTACCAGCATGGATTTTCCCGACCAGGTCGTCGGGACCGTGAGCAACAACAACTTCCAGAACCTGACCATTATTAATACTGGAAATGTCTTGGCGACGATTTCGAATATCACGATTAGTGGCGACTTTTCGGTTGGTTCCTCCAACTGCGTGAGCGTTCCTTTGGCTCTTGGCCCCGGACAATCCTGCAGTCTTACCATCAATTTCGCCCCAACGGCGGCGGGCAGCCGGACCG
>QHZK01000217.1:10683-11467 GCA_003224635.1 Acidobacteriota bacterium
ACCGTGAGCAACAACAACTTCCAGAACCTGACCATTATTAATACTGGAAATGTCTTGGCGACGATTTCGAATATCACGATTAGTGGCGACTTTTCGGTTGGTTCCTCCAACTGCGTGAGCGTTCCTTTGGCTCTTGGCCCCGGACAATCCTGCAGTCTTACCATCAATTTCGCCCCAACGGCGGCGGGCAGCCGGACCGGCGCCCTGACGATCACCGATAACGCGGTCGGCAGCCCGCACACCGTCGCGTTGGCGGGCAACGGCGAGTCAGGGGAGCTGACTGTGAACGTGACGCCGACGGGCCTCGGTTTCCCTGACACGGCCGTCAACTCGACCAGCAACGCGCAGCAGGTTTCCATAACCAACACCGGCAATACCCCGGTCGGGGTTTCAAGGGTTACAACAACCGGCGACTTCGCCTTGAACAGTAATTTTGGTTGCAACCTGCCGGCGATTCTTCAGGTCGGGCAAACTTGCAGCTTCAACGTCAACTTCACTCCTACAGCGACAGGGGTCCGAAATGGCACGCTGTCCTTTAATGATGACGCCACGGGCAGCCCGCAGACCGTGGCCTTGACAGGTAAGGGAGTCGCGGCCAATCTGGCGATCGCGATCACGCCGCCCAATATGGATTTTGGTCCCGCGAAGGTCGGCGCCACCAGCCCAACTCTGTACGCCATCGTCCGTAACATCGGCAACGGGCCAGTGTCGTTCTCAAATGTCGTCGTCAGCGCGGGCGATTTTGGCTTGTTTTCCAACGGCTGCCAAGGCGCTTTACAGCCTT
>QHZK01000217.1:11588-11828 GCA_003224635.1 Acidobacteriota bacterium
CCCCTCCCGAAGGTATATTTGACGCACAGCCGGTCGGTACGCCCAGCTACTCCGCCTTCACGTATCTTTACAACAATTCGAAGGGGAACCTCACGATCTCGAGCGTCGTGCCCAGCGGCGATTTTGCCCTCGCCTTCAACTACTGCACTGGCACTCTGGTTCCGACCGGGAGCTGCTACTACGGTGTCACTTTCACCCCGACGGCGGGAGGCATCCGCACCGGAAAGATTACGATCACCG
>QHZK01000218.1 GCA_003224635.1 Acidobacteriota bacterium
TCCTTGGGCTCGATCGTGACCCAGCGGTGGTTGTTCACGGCAACGCGGGAGAGCGCCGACATGGGTTCGCCCTGGCTGCCGGCCAGCACCACGACCACCTGCTCCGGAGGGAGCTTGTGGATGTCCTGCGGCTGGATGAGCAAACCCTCGGGGACCCGCAGGCGGCCCATCTCCATAGCGATTTCCGAGTTGCGGAACATGGCGCGGCCGACGAAGCACAGCCGACGGTTGTACTCCTGCGCTAGGTCGGTGATGATCTGCAGGCGGTGCATGGAGGTCGAGAAGCAGGAGATCATGACGCGATGTTTGGCTTCGGCCATGATCTCCGCAAAGCGCTCGCTCACGCCGCGCTCGGAAGGCGTCATGCCCGGGCGCTCCACGTTGGTCGAGTCAGAAAAGAGCGCCAGCACGCCCCGGCGGCCATAGTCGGCCAGGGTGTGCAGGTCGCTGACGCGCCGGTCTGTGGGCGTGGGGTCGAACTTGAAGTCTCCCGAGTGAATGATGACGCCGAGCGGCGTCGAGAGGGCGAGCGCGCCGGCCTCAATGATGCTGTGGGTGAGGTGAATCATTTCGACGCGAAACGGGCCGATCTCGAAGGGGGCGCTAGGGTGCATTTCGCGCAGGTCGACGCTTTGCTCCAGGCCGTGTTCGACCAGCTTGGCGCGCGCCAGCGCCAGGGTGAACGGCGTCCCGTAAACGGGCGCGTCCACCTCGTCCAGAACGTAGGCGAGCGCACCGATGTGGTCTTCGTGGCCGTGAGTGAGCAAAATGGCGCGAAGACGGTGCTGGTTCTCGCGCAGGTACGTGATATCGGGAATCACGATGTCCACGCCCAGCAGCTCGGCGTCCGGGAACATGACGCCGCAATCGACCACGATCATGTGGTCGCCGTACTCGAAGACCATCATGTTCATGCCGAACTCGCCCAGGCCTCCGAGGGGTATCGCTCGCAGCTTATTGCTTGTGGATGGGATGCCAGCCTCCTTGAAAACTCCCTATCCTAACACAGACTTTGACGCGGCGTTGAAGTCGTCCGAGGACCTAGGATACACTACGCCGTGGGCTCGCTTGTGTCTACGCGCCGGATAATCGTTTCATCCTCGAACCACAGTCGCCTCGAAGCGGCTTCGGAGTACCTGGAGACGCTGCTGGGTCATTCGGAAGTCCTGGCGCTCGCCCCAACCCGCGGCGCGACGGACGACTTCGTGCGCGGCGTCTCGGACCGCACCGGCGCCCTCTACGGGGTCCACCGCCTGACGCCGATTCAGCTCGCCGCCAGCCTGGCGACGGAGTGCCTGGCCCGCGCCGGCCTCGCCCCGATCAGCAGGCTTGGTGTTGAGGCGCTCGCCGCGCGCTCGGTGTACGAGTGCCGGAGCGAACTCAGCTACTTTGCGCCCGTCGCGGACACTCCGGGTTTCGCCAGGGCTCTCGGATCGACTCTGAGCGAGCTTCGCATGGAAGGTGTCGATGGCCAGCGCCTCGCGGCCACGGGAGCGCCGGGAAGCGACTTGGCCCGGTTTCTGGCCCGCTACGAAAAGGAGTTGGCGGCGCGGTCGCTGGCCGATCTCGCGCTCATCTTTGAGTTCGCCATCAACCAGGTCGCCAGTCACGCGACGCATCGCCTGCTGGGCCTTCCAATACTCTTGCTGGATGTTTCGGCCGAGTCCCGGCGCGAGCGAGCATTTTTGACGGCGCTGGCCGGTCAGTGTCCGGCTGTCTTTGCTACTGCCCTGGCGGAAGACGAGGAGGGGGTCGCGATCCTGGAGCAGGTCCTGAGCGCGAAAGCGGAACGGCTCGACGACTGTGCTGCCGCGCCGTCTGAAGTGACAACGCGAGAGCCAGCGGACGAGGGCAGTCCTAAGGCGGGCGAGGCGCCCGCGCTCCGGGACACGGAGACTTCGCTCGAACGCCTGCACCGGTATCTGTTTTCCACCGAGCCTGCTCCTCCGAAAGAGCTCGACCCAAGCGTCGAGTTCTTCTCCGCACCGGGGGAGGGCCTCGAATGCGTGGAAATCGCGCGGCGCATTCTTGCGGCGGCCGAGTCGGGCGTCGCGTTTGACCGCATGGCGATTCTGCTGCGCCGCCCGGACGGCTATCTGCCCCTGGTTGAAGACGCGCTGCGGCGCGCGGGAGTGCCGGGCTACTTCACGCATGGCACGATTCGTCCTGACCCCTCGGGACGAGCGTTCCTGGCCCTGCTCGACTGCGCTGCCGAAGGTCTTTCAGCGTCGAAATTCGCCGAATATCTCTCGCTGGGCCAGGTCCCTATTGTGGAGGAGTCCGGAGCCCCGCCTGTGCCGGTGGGAATTTGGGTGGCGCCCGAAGACGAATTTCAGTTGAGCTTCAATTTTGGGAGCGCGGGCGTCCCGCCCGCTTCCGGCGGCTCGCCGTTCGTTGCCGCGCGCGAGGCCAAGCCGGGGAGCAGAGCCCGCGCTCGTGGCTTCCCGGCACGCGCCGATGCCGAGAGCTCAAAAGCGGGCGAGACGCCCGCGCTCCCGGAAACCGATGAGACGCCGGTGCTCGAAGGCACGCTGCGCGCTCCCTTTGCCTGGGAGCAGTTGCTGATCGACGCAGCCGTCATCGGAGGGAAAGACCGGTGGTCTCGCCGCCTGCGGGGACTCAAAGCCGAGTACGAGTTCCAACTCCAGCAGCTCACCAGCGAAGACGAGCCACGCCGCGAACACATCGAGAGGCAGCTCGAGCGGCTGCGACATCTCGAGCGTTTCGCGCTGCCCGTGATCGAGTTTTTGGGCTCACTCCCCAACAGCGCCCGTTGGGGCGATTGGCTTGCGGCGCTGAGGAATCTCGCGGAGACGGCACTCGGGCGGCCCGAGTCGGTCCTGTCGGTGCTGAGCGAACTGGAACCGATGGACGAGGTCGGGCCGGTCGAGCTGGGCGAGGTCCGTCAGGTGCTGAGCGAGCGCCTCAGGGTCCTTCGCCGGGAGCCGCCAACCCGGCGCTACGGACGGGTCTTCGTGGGCGCGATCAGCGAAGTGAATGCCAGATCATTTGAGATCGTCTTCGTGCCCGGACTTGCCGAAGGGGTCTTTCCGCGCAAGCCCTCGGAAGATCCGCTGCTCCTCGACGATTACCGCCAGAAGCTCGCTTCCGGGCTCGTCACGCAGGAGAAGCGTCTGTCCCGGGAGCGGCTGCTCCTGCGAAGCGCCGCGGCAGCCGCCCACTCGCGTCTTCACGTCTCTTATCCTCGAATGGACACCGTCCAGGGACGGGCGCGGGTCCCGTCGTTTTACGCGCTGGAAGTGCTCCGCGCCGCTAAGGGCAGCCTGCCGGCGCTTCGCGACCTCGAAAAGCGGGCTGCCGAGGCCTCGGAGTCGCGATTGGGATGGCCCGCACCGAGAGAGCCACAGCACGCGATTGACGACGTGGAGCACGATCTGGCCTTGCTGGAACAACTCCTCCATAAGCCTGGCAAGGACGTGAAGGGCCACGGAAGGTATCTCCTAAGTGTCAACGAAAGCCTGGCGAGGTCGCTCCGAACGCGCGCCGCGCGATGGAGCAAGCGGGCTTGGTCGGGCGCGGACGGGATCGTGGACCCTGACGAATCGACTCTTCGTATTCTGGCCACGCAGCGCATCAGGGCCCGCAGCTACTCTCCATCCGCCCTTCAGCAATTTGCCGCCTGTCCCTACCGCTTTCTGCTCTACGCGATTCACCGCTTGCAGGAGCGCGAAGAAGCGCAGGCTATCGAAAAGCTGGACCCGCTCACGCGTGGGGGCCTCTTCCATCAGGTGCAGTTTGAACTATTCGGTGAACTCGAGCGCGACGGCCTGCTGCCCGTCACCGAGGAGAACCTGTCCCAGGCGATGGGCATTGTCGATCAGGTTCTCGACCGGGTGGCCGCTCGATACGAGGAGGACCTGGCTCCCGCCATACCGCAGATCTGGAAGAGTGAAATCGAGGACCTGCGAACCGATCTGCGAGGCTGGACCCGGCGGCTCGTGTCGATCCACGGGGAGTGGCTGCCGATTCATTTCGAATACGCTTTCGGTCTTCCCCTCGGACCGGAACGCGACCCGAAGAGCAGTCCCGGCGAAGCCGTGGTCCTCGATGGTGTCCGGCTGCGCGGCTCGATCGACTTGGTCGAGCGACACCGGACGCGCGACGTCCTGCGGGTGACGGACCACAAGACAGGCAAGGTCCCGCAGCAGACGCCGACCTCCGTGGGAGGAGGCGAGGTCCTTCAACCCGTGCTTTACAGCCTGGCTGCCGAAAAGCTCCTGGGGCAGAAGGTTGAGTCGGGCCTCTTGTATTACTGCACGCAGCGCGGCCGCTATGAACAGATACCCATCGTCGTGGGCAGGGAGGCCGAGGAAAGAGTGAGATATGTGATCGAGACCGTCGATGGCGCGATCGAGGCGGGATTTCTTCCCGCCGCGCCCCGGAAAGACGCCTGCGCCTTCTGCGATTACCGCCTGGTTTGCGGACCCTACGAAGAGAGAAGGGTGAAGCGCAAGCCCCTGGACAGGCTTGATGCGCTCCAGCGTGTACGATGCCAGCCGTGATTCCGTTCCCCAATCGTTCTGACGACCAAGCCGCCAGAGACAGGATTAGCGGCTCTCTCGAAGAGAGCCTGATTGTCGAGGCGGCGGCGGGTACGGGGAAGACCACCGAGCTCGTGAACCGGGTCGTTGCGGTCCTGAAGAAAGGGCTGACCACGGTCGAGCACGTGGTGGCTGTCACCTTCACCCGAAAGGCGGCGGGCGAGCTGAAGCTGCGCCTGCGGCAGGAGCTGGACCGGGCGCTGTCGGAGACTCGAGATTCGAGATTCGAAATTCGAGATTCGAAATTCGGCGAACGCGAAGGTAGTCCCGCTTCCGATGCGGAGTCGGCAGTTTCCAGTTTCGAGTTTCGAGTTTCGAATTTCGATTTTCCAATTTCGACTTTCGAATTGCAGAATCTTGAAAACGCCATCGCCCGTCTGGAGGAGGCGCGCATCGGCACGATTCATTCCTTCTGCGCCGAAATCCTGCGCGAGCGGCCCGTCGAGGCCAACATCGATCCGGCGTTTGAAGAGCTTTCGGAAATCGAGGCCTCGCGCCTTTACCGGCAAGTCTTCAGGCGCTGGAGTCAGGAGAAGCTCGGCGCGCCGCCGCCCGGGTTTCGCCGTTGTCTCGCTCGCCTCGCCTTCCGCGACTACCGCGAGGACCAGTCGCCGCTCGACCAGCTCGAGAGCGCGGGCCGGAAGCTGATCGAGTGGCGGGATTTTCCCAGACCCTGGAGCGCGCGTCCGTTCAATCGCGAGGAAGGAAGCGACCGGTTAGTTAATCAGGCCCTCGATCTGGCCGAGCTGAGTTCGACGTGCCAGCGCGCGAAAGACTATCTGTTTGAAGACCTGCGTCCGGTGCGCGACACGGCGGACGCCATCCGCCGCGCCGAAGAAGTTGCAGACCGCGATTACGACACGCTCGAAGGCCTCCTGGTCAAGCTGTTCCGTGACTTGAAGAGCGGCAAGAAAAGGAAAGGAAGCGGGGTTTACGCCGAGGATGTGGCTCGCGAGGACGTGATCGACGCCAGAGAGGACCTGCTTCGGGCTCTCGAGAATTTCAAGTACCAGGCTGACGCTGACCTGGCGGCCCTGCTGCAATCCGAAATGAGAGAGCTGCTCGATCGCTATGACGAAATGAAGCGGGCGCGCGGCAAACTGGATTTTGTCGACCTCCTTCTCAAGGTCCGCGATCTCCTGGTCAAGGACCGCCCGGTCCGCGAATACCTGCAGAACCAGTTCAAGTACATCTTTGTGGACGAGTTTCAGGATACTGACCCGCTGCAGGCTGAGGTCCTCCTGCTTCTCGCTGCGGATGATCCGGAGGAGACGAACTGGCGGGACGTTACGCCGCTCCCCGGCAAGCTGTTCCTGGTGGGCGATCCCAAACAGTCGGTCTATCGATTTCGCCGCGCCGACGT
>QHZK01000219.1 GCA_003224635.1 Acidobacteriota bacterium
ATTCCCTCCGCCGCTGAGATCCGCTCGAGCTCGGAATAAATCTCCGCGTAATCGAGCAGCCTGAAGGCAAAATGCTGGCAGCGCGACTGGATCGTGGTGGGAAGCTTATGCGGCTCGGTGGTGGCCAGGATAAAGAGCGAGCGCGGCGGAGGCTCCTCCAGCGTCTTCAGCAGCGCGTTGAAGGCCTCCGTGGTGAGCATGTGGACTTCGTCGATGATGAAGACTTTGTAGCGGTCGCGGGCCGGAAGGTAGCGGACGGTCTCGCGCAGCTCCCGGATTTCGTCGATGCCGCGGTTCGAGGCCGCGTCGATTTCGAGAACATCGACGGAATTACCGGCGGCGATCTCGACACACGAAGGGCACGCCCCGCAGGGCGTGACCGTCGGCCCGCTCTTTTCTTTATCTCCGGTGCAGTTCAGGGCCTTGGCCAGAATCCGCGCCGTGGTGGTCTTCCCCACGCCGCGCGCGCCTGAGAAGATGTAGCCGTGCGCTACACGGTCGTGGAGGATGGCGTTCTTCAGGGTCTCGGTGATCAGCCGCTGGCCGACCACCCCGTCGAAGAGCTGAGGCCGATACTTGCGGGCAATGACCTGGTACGACATCTGATTTTAGATTGCCGATTTTGGATTTTCGATTTCGGATTCAAGTCGCGTAGCGCAACTTTCGGTTCTCAGAAAGTCTGCGGCTTTTCTTATCATCCAGGAAGAAGCTGCAGAGCCCCTGGACGGCTAGCCTCTGTGCTGTTTCGCCGAAAATCGCAAGTCCAAAATCTAAAATCGAAAATCCAAAATGAAATGGGCCAGACTTCGGGTTGATCTGCGGCACACGGAGAGGCTCGCTACCGTTGCTTCCTTCCGGACCTGGCGGGGTTCACGAGCATCCGTCGCACAGAGCCCGAAGTCTGACAACTGATTCTCCTTTGCCTTCTCATCACGACGAACCATTACTACACCGAATGGTAACACGCACGGTCTCGCCCCCGTCGACTTTTTTCCTCCCAGCTTTTGCCAAGCCAAACGCAGCCCTAGCCGACATCCGGGATTCACGCTATACTCTGGACTTGAATTGTCCGATCGGTTATCAGTCGATCGAACAAATAATGGAAGGAACAAAGGACGCGTGGCCGGAGGACGGTCTCTGCTGCAAGCTTCCAACCGCCTGTGTTTCCGACAAGTTTATCGTGCGACCTCTGTTCGTCAAGACGGAAAGGGAGGAGACCATGAAAACGAAATCGAAATCGATCGTCCTGGCGGTTTGGGCGATGACGGCTCTTCTGGCGGGCTGCCAGAGCGGCAATCAACCAACCACCGAGCAGCCTGCTGAGCAGCCAGCGACCAAGCAGGCGGGAGCCGCCAAGTCCGGCGCTCCGAAGCGCCGTCCTGCCTCAACCGAAGCACGCGCAGAAACCGTGACGGTCCCGGCAGGCACGACGCTGGCAGTCCGGCTCTCGAACACCATCGACACGGCCAGAGCTTCCTCGGGCGAGGAATTTGAGGGGACGCTCGCCGAGCCGCTGGTCGCGAGGGGAGTCGAGGTCGCGCCGGCGGGAAGCCGCGTGACTGGAAGGGTGACCAACGCGGTCAGCTCCGGGCGGCTGAATCGGCCCGCGGAACTTTCCCTGGTTTTGAGCTCTTTGACCCCCGAAGGCGGCAGGCCGGTCGAAATTTCCACCAGCGCTTGGGCCGCGAAGGGCCAGTCCCACAAGAAACGCGACGTCGAAATGATCGGCGGCGGCGCGGGAGTCGGCGCGTTGATTGGAGCGATTGCCGGCAAAGGTAAAGGCGCCGCCATCGGAAGCGCGGTAGGCGCGGGGGCGGGGACCGCGGCGGCCGCCGCCACGGGCAAGAAAGAAATCGTGCTGGCTCCGGAGACTGCGCTCACCTTCACCCTGACCGCGCCGGTCACGCTGGAGGTGAGAAGACGCTAAACAGAACGGATCAAAACAAGTGATATTCACGAGGGTGGCGCCTACATCGCGTCGTTTGCGATGTATGCGGTGAGCGCGACGCATACATGGCGAAAACCCCGCCATGTATGCGCCACCCACGGTGAGAAACGGCGCTCGCCGTGGGGTTTCTATTTCGGCCGATTCTCGACCTTGGCTTTCAGGTCTTCCAGCTCTCTCCTAAGCTTTTCGTGGCGTCGAGACACGTTCCAGGCGTACAGCATGAAAATCAGCCAGACGAAACTATAGGCCAGGAAGAGAAACGTGTTCACCATGCCGCTCCCGGATCGCTCTGAACCGTTTAGCCCCGAGGTTCGTCGCCCAGTTTCCAGTTTCGAGTTTCGATCTTCTTTACGAAACCAGTTCGCGCCGCAGCGCGCCGACCCCTCGGCGAAGCTCGGCCAGCGCCATCCGCTGCCGAACCAGATAAGCGAACAAGCAGAGAAATGCGCCCCAGGCGACGAACACGGTCAGCCACATGCGCGGTTCCAGTCCCGAGCCCGGACCTCCGGCGATGACGGGCTGCGGGTGCTGCGTCCGCCACCATCGGATCGCCATGTAGTCGATGATCGCGTCCACAAACCCGATGACGCCCACGACCGCCGAGAGGACCTCCACGCGTCCGGGGTTGACGACGTAGCTGCGCAGCATGAGGTAAGCGATGTACAGCAGCCACAGAATGAAGGTCGACGTGAGCCTCGCGTCCCACGTCCACCAGATGCCCCAGGCCGGCTTCGCCCACAAGGGCCCGGTCACCAGCACGCAGCAGCAAAAAATGAAACCCACTTCCGCCGAAGCGCAGGCGAAGTCGTCGGCCGCACGGGAGCGTTTCCAAAGGTAGACCGTACTGCCGAGGAACACGAAGAAGTACGCCAGGAGTGCCGTGCACGCCGAAGGAAAATGAATGTAAAAGATGCGCTGGACTTCTCCCATGGTCAGCTCGCGAGGCGCATACAGAAAAATCATGTAAAGGGCCACGATGAACCAGACCAGCGTGACCGCGAGATGGACCGTGGGAGGAAAGATCTTCTTCATACGAACGTCAGTTGTCGGTGGTCAGTTGTCCGTAGCCCAGCGAACCGCCCTCGATGGTTCGCTTCTGCCTGCTGTAGGTCCTGGATCATAGATCGAGCCGGGGGATTCTACACCACGGACAACGGACCACGGACTCACTCCTCAAGCACATATTCAAACAGCAGGAACGAGACCACTGCGTAGACCACGCTGACGCCCGCCACCCGAAAGAGCCCGGCCGCGATGTCCCTTGACGCCGCGCCCCGCAGCGCGTCTGACGTCGCGTCGATGGACAGGATCAGGACCCAGAAAGCCACAGGAAACTGCAGCACCGGAAGCATCACCTCGCGCATCCGCGTATTGGCCGCGATGGCCCCGAAGATCGTTCCCAGAGCGGCGTAGCCCAGCGTCCCAAAGAACAGGATCAACGCCAAAGCGCGAAGCGAAGGAACGAAAGAGAAGTTATACCAGACCGCCGCGGCGAACACTACCACAACCTCCGTGACCGCAAGAAAGACCAGGTTGGCGAGCATCTTGCCGGCGAAGATCGCGCTCGGGTCAATGGGCGCCAGAATCATGCCTTCGAGGCACGCGTTTTCGCGCTCCGCCGCAAACGACCGATTGAAGCCCAGAATGCCGGAGAAGGCGAAGGCGACCCAGAGCAGCCCGGGCAGCAGGCGCAACGTCTCCTCGCGCGCGGTCTCGAAGGCGAAGTTGAACAGGAACACCACCAGCAAGCCAAACACACACATCGGCGCCAGCGTCTCGCGGCTGCGCCACTCGACGCGCAGGTCCTTCACGAAGATGGCCCACACTACGTTGAGGCTACCCATCAGAGCAGTCTGTCTTTGCGGGGAACGCTTCTTCGCCTGGGTCTGTCAGGTCGCTTGGCGATTATTCGCCTGCCCCGAGGACTTCGAGGTCGGCGTGGTCCTGGGAACGCCCCGTAGACTTTTTGTTCTGGATCAGCGCCTGTCGGCCGATGAATTTCACCAGAATTCCCGACAACTCTTCCTCAACTCTCCCCGCCCAGGCCTCGTCGAACGGTACTCCCGTAATCGAGGTCAACAGATCAATACGGTTGGGGGGCATACCGAGTTGGATCACGCGATAGGAATCGACAAAGTCGGCCGCTTTCAAACCGAGAGAGTCGAAGCCGAAGGATGCTAGCACGGTCTCGAGCTGCAGTGCATTCTCGGGCGTATTGCGGACCAGTATGTCTAGATCGTCGGTGTAGCGAGGCCAACCATGATAGGCCAAGGCTACTGCGCCTACCACCAAATATTCAACTTCGTTCGAGTTGAGCGATTCGATGAACGCGCGCCAATCTTCCGGAAGTTGATCGTCCTCTTTGTGGAAGCGGGTGCGGAGTCGGAACAGAATCTTCAACCGCTGGGCCGGCGGGAGGCGCCGGTAGTGCTCCCGGGTCGCTTCTTCAGCTTCCCGGTGGGTTCGGAACTTGGCGACAACAGGCTCCATAATCCGTATTTTACCTGTTCTCATGCGCCAGTGCCACGAGGCGCCAGCTCGAGCGGCCCATCGTAGCCTACGCGCCCGCCGGCCAGCGCCACCAACCGGCGAGCCACGGCTGCGCCCTGCTCGAAGTCGTGCGTCGAAAAAACGACCGCCTTTCCTTCTTCCGCCAGACGGCCAAGGACAGCCTGCAGGTTTCGCGCCGCTTCCGCGTCCAGGCCCGTGAACGGCTCGTCGAGCAGCAGGAACTGGGGTTGGTGGAGAAGCGCGCGGGCCAGCGACGCCCGCTGCTGGAGGCCGCGGGAGAGCCCGCGCACGGGCTCGTCGGCCCGGTCGCGCAGGGCGAACAGATCGAGCGCCGCGTCAATCTTCCGCTCGAGGTCCCGCAGGCCGAAAAGAGCGCCGGTGAATTTCAGGTTTTCGCGGGCGGTGAGCTCACCGTAGAGAAAGGTGGCGTGCGAAACGAAGCCGATCTTGGCCTTCGAAGCGCCGGAATTGCCGCGCAGGTCCTCGCCCCCAAAGAGTACCTGGCCCTCGCTCGGCCGACATAACGACGCCAGAGTTCGCAGCAAGGTCGTTTTGCCCGCGCCGTTCGGGCCGTAGAGCAGGACCGACGCGCCCGGCTCGATCGAAAGGCTGACCGCTCTCAGCGCGGCGAGGTCGCCGAAGAACTTCGAAACGTCGCGGAGCTCGAGAGTCACATTACTGCGGAGCGCGCCGGCCGGCATAAGACTCGAGAGGCAGGGATGCGCCCTTCTTCAAGTTCTCCACCAGGCGGGCCTTGAGTTCCAGGCGCTCTTTCCAGTAGTCCTTTTCCACAATCTTGCCGGCGGCGAAGAGCTCGTCGAGATCCGCCAGCGAATTGAGCAGCCTTTCCGCTTTGGCGCTCAAACGCTTCCGGCCAGCTTGCCCCGTGACCGATGCGGCGCCGCGCCGCTTCACGCGCCCCCACTCCTTGGCGACGCGCACCCCCAGGGCCCACAGGAACACGAGCAGGAAGCACGCCAGGATCGGCACGGCCAGGCGCGTCATCGAGTCAGGGACGACTTTCACCTCGGCGCCTTGTCCTGCCGGTGCTTCCTGTTGGCCCTCTTCGGCCTGCTCGCCGTGTTGCGCGCCTCCCGACTCCGAGCGCGGGCTCACAGCCGCCTCTCCGCTCAGCCGGGCTTCCACCGAAGCGCCGCCCGGCAGGTTGTCCGCCTCGAGCTTCTGAATGCTGTTCTTCGAGTCCACGCCTGCGGGTTTGAAGAGCGGAGAGTCGACCGCGATCGTCGAGGGGAAGATGTACAGCTCGGCGTGGTCGATCGGGTACGGCACCCGCTCGCCCACCAGGAGTTTCGCGGCGCTGTAGTCCGCCTCGTAATCCACGGTCAGCGTCGTTCGGCCGGGCTTGAGCGCGTAGCCAATCGAGAACTCGCCGGGCGATTTCCCCGCCACGGGCGTCTGCGGCAGTTGCATATTCATCAAGCCCGTCACGGAGACGTTAGGAGGGCGGGCGCCAGAAGGGAGCTTGAACCGGAATGTCCCGTTGGGATTTGCGAAGGCGCGCGGCGGCTGGCTCGCGTTCTGGACCTCGTAC
>QHZK01000220.1:0-6101 GCA_003224635.1 Acidobacteriota bacterium
GATCACCGCGACTGACTCTCGTGCAGCCCGGGTCACAATATGGTAAGGTTTCTTCACGGCGGTAGGCTCCTTTCGGATTCGTGATGGGCAAACCGAATTCTATCGAATCGGCGCCCACCGCCGCCTACCAACCTTCAACTAAATTCAGGACACGCTCCCCAACATTCCGCCGGAAAAGCTTGCTAATGCCAGCGATAACTGCGGGATGCCCGAGTGTGATAGCGTGGCCGTCGTTGTGGATTGCACGTTTTGGGGTTCCGCCAAGAATGCGGTCGTCTTTGGCGAACGCGGCATCTATTACAATAATGACAATGACCCGAGCGGTTTTCTTCCCTATCGAGAGTTTTTCAACCGAACCTTCAATTTTACCGGCAACAGCTATGACGTTTCGCTGGGGGCTAATGAGATCCTTTCGCTTTCGGGAAGCCAAGTCACTCCGGCTCAACTGATCGAGATGCTAGAGGTCCTTAAGCGCGAAGCCTTGAGTCGGAACCGCAGAAGGACCCAAGAGCGCGCAGAAGGACTAGCAGCGATCCCAGGGATGCAGCAGCTAAAGGCGATCTTGCTGGAGGAGGTTGTCGCGCCCCTACGGAACCCGGGAAAATACAAGAAGTACCGCATTTCTATTCCCAATGGAATTCTTTTCTATGGGCCTCCCGGATGCGGCAAGACCTTCATAGCTCAGCACCTCGCAGGCGAACTCGGCTATAACTTTTTTGAAATTTCCCCTTCTTCGCTTGGCTCACCGTACATTCATGAAACTGGGCTAAAAATTCGCGAGCTCTTCGATAACGCCGCGAAGAAACCACCAGTGGTGATCTTCGTGGACGAATTTGAAGGAATGGTTCCGGCACGCAGCCAATTGAGGGGGGAAGACCAGTATAAAGCCGAAGAAGTAAACGAGTGGCTCGTCCAAATCAACAATTGTGCGGATCGAGGTATTTTGTTCATCGCGGCGAGCAATGAGCCTTGGAAAATAGATGAGGCTGTCAGACGGACGGGGCGCATCGACAAAAAGATATATGTGGGTCCGCCCGATAACGGCGCAATCCTCGAAATGCTCGCTCATCACCTTACAGGTCGACCCGTTCAGCGTGAAAATGATCTCGGCGTGTTCGCGCAGAAAATAACCGGGCTCGGCTACTCAGCCAGCGATATCAAAGTGCTTGCCGACGAGGCAGCCAAAATGGCACTTAAGTGTGACGCTGAAATCTCGATTGACCACTTGATGCAAGCTGTGGCAGAAAGAGTGCCTCCTTCAGTAACTCGTGAGAGCGAAGAGTTCTACCTGAGCTTCGCCGAGTAGGTGTTTTACGCGAGAGTACGCGGCAATCGTGCGACGCTTCTAATTTATGAACACCGGCTGTGCAGGACCCGTGACCGGAAATCGAATCAGGAGGCGCAAATGGGAAACAGGCCTAAACCTTCCGTCGGGGACTACCTGGACTTGCGATATCGTAATCTGCAAATCGGTTTTCGGGTACGCGAAATTGAAGCCGCTCATGTTTGGCTTGGTCCTTTTGTGGAGGACAAGCCTATGTTCATCGGTGATGACCTTACGGAAAACAAGCAGGTCCAAGTTACAGTCATTGGCGAGATAAGCGTTCCGATTAATGCGTTGAAGCCTTATTCCAAGCCTAATACTACGACAGCAGCGTGGATCGTAGATTTAACTGAAATGCGTTAGCAAGTAGCCACGGCACGGTTTGTGTGCCGTGGGCTTTTCAAACCCAAGAGGCCGCGAAAACACACCCTCGACAGTTCCCCCTCATCCCCGGCCCCCTTCTCTCCCGCCAGGGGCGAGGGGAAGTTCGATGGTCGAGCCCACGGCACAAATCGCGGCACCATTTCGCGAGTTCATTCGCCCGGTATGTCCACCACGGTGTGGCTTCCCGGTTTCGCAGCGTTCACTGCGGCCACTACCTGTGGCACCATCGGCCGGATGAGCGGCCACTTACCTTTGCCCAACACCACAAGGGCAATCTTGCGGCCTCTCAGACTGTGCTGATAGGCCATGTTCTTGTCGGTGGTGAGCAGGACGTCGAACCCGGCTTGTTCGGCTACACGCAGCAGGTCGCCGTTGAGCAGAGCGCTCCACCCCTGCTCCCTAGCGGTCCTGACGGTATGCCCCTCTAAGGCGTGGCGAATCGCGACCGGCGTTCCTTGGTCAAACAGGATCAGCATCAACGGGCGGGCGCTGGAGTTTCCAGACTGCGAGCGGCGAAGTCCAGGACGGCCTTGACCTGCTCGCGCGTCAGTCCGTCGTACATCTCGACCAGTTCATCAAGGGTCATCCCCGCTTCGAGATTTTCGAAGACGATTGCGACCGGCATCCGTGTCCCGCGGAAGACCCACGCGCCGCTCATCTTCCCGGGCACGCTTTCCACCGCCGGGCATTGTGACCAGTCAAGCCCTACCATAGCGATTCTCCCTCAATATTATAACTCATCGGGTCGAGCGGGTAGCCTCGGCACAATAGTCAGGTAGCGCAGACCTGGATTTTCAGGTCTGCGGTTCTCCCAGCAAAGCCGCAGACGTCAAAAGCGAGGTCTGCGCTACTTCTTCCTATCGCAGAACTGTGAGAGGACTTTCAGGAGTGGATTCAGGCTCGAGCGCGGGCGCGGTTGAGGCGACGCCCGCTGTTTTGTCGGCCACGAAGCGTTCGATCTCTTCGAGCAGAGCGGGAACGATTTCCGCTTCGGTGACGCGCCGGATGGCTTTCCCTTCGCGGTAGATCATGCCGTTGCCGCGTCCCGCAGCGACGCCCAGGTCGGCTTCGCGGGCTTCTCCGGGACCGTTCACCGCGCATCCCATAACGGCGAGGCTGACGGGCATCTTGATGTGGGCGGTCGAGTCTTCGATTTCTTTCGCAATCTTGAAGAGGTCGACTTCCAGGCGCCCGCAAGTGGGGCAGGCAATCACGACCGGGCCACGGCTGCGGAGCTCGAGCGACTTCAGCAGCTCGTAAGCCACGCGCACTTCCTCCACGGGGTCGGTGGCAAGCGAGACGCGGATGGTGTCGCCGATTCCTTCGGCCAGGAGCATCCCCATCCCCACGCAGGACTTCACGGTGCCGGAGAACTGCGTGCCCGCCTCGGTGATGCCAAGGTGGAAGGGGTAATCGACCTGCTTGGCCAGAAGGCGATAGGCCGCGACCGTCATCTTCACGTTCGAGGCTTTGAGGGAAACGATGGTGTCGGAGAACCCGAGGTCTTCCAAAATCTTGATGTGGTAGAGCGCGCTCTCGACCATTCCCTGCGGCGTCGGGTAGCCGTATTTTTCGATCAGCCGGCGCTCGAGCGAGCCCGCGTTGACGCCGATCCGGATGGGCGCCTTCTGCTCCTGCGCCCGCCGCACCACGGCGCGCACCTTGTCGGCGTCGCCGATGTTGCCGGGATTGATGCGCAGCTTGTCGATGCCGGCGTCGAGGGCCATCAGGGCGAACTTGTACTGAAAGTGAATGTCCGAAACCAGGATGGAGTCGGGGCAGCGCTTGCGGATTTCCGTCAGGGCCTTGGCGGCCTCGATGTCCGGCACGGCAAGCCGCACAATCTCGCAGCCAGCGGCTTCCATCTGGCAGACCTGCTCGACGGTCTTCTCCACGTCGCGCGTGTCCGTCTTGGTCATCGACTGCACGACGATGGGCGAGTCACCGCCGATGGTGTGGCGCCCGACCTTGACGGGGCGCGTTTTGCGCCGCGGAGGGAAGTATTCTTGGTCGCTGAAGTTCATGCTTTGTCCTTGGTCCTTTGTCAGTTGTCCGTTGTCGGTGGTGACAAGCTATCAGCTATCAGCCCTCAGCAATCAGCGAGAAAAGAAGGCCGCGCTCGGCGCGTTCTAGCTGAAAGCTGATGGCTGATAGCTCTTGCTAAGCTGAAAGCTGACGGCTGATGGCTGACAGCTTTTGTATCAATACGAATTCAGCGTCTTCACGATGTCGTTGTAGACCAGAAACACGGCCAGGATCAGCAGAAAGGCCATCCCAACCTGGAGGAACCGTTCCTTGAACGCGATGCTGAGGTCCCGGCGGATGACGGTTTCGATCAGCAGCAGCAGGATGGCCCCGCCATCCAGGATCGGAATAGGCACCAGGTTGAAGATCCCCAATTGCAAGCTGATGAAGGAAACGATCATCAGCAGCTCCGGAAAGCCGGCGCGGAAGGCGGCGCCCGAGATCTGAGCGATACCGATCGGCCCTGAAAGCGAGCGCGGAGACATATGCCGCGTCAGGATTTTTCCCAGCACATCGAAGGTCAACAGCGAATTGCGCAAATTGAAGTCCACGGCAGACGCGAGCGCTTGACTCCAGGGAATTTCGCGGGCCACGTAGTCATTGGGGAAGCGCACGCCGATGCGCCATACCTTGCCGCCCGGCACCTCGGTGTAGACTGGCGTGAGGCGGACGTGGAATTCCTTCCCTTGACGTTCCACGGTAACGTCAACCTCTTTCCCATTCGCCGCCTGGATCTCCTGCTGCACGCTCGGGTAGGAATAGGCCTTAAGACCATTGACCGCAACGATCTGGTCGCCCGGCCTGAGGCCTGCCCGCCCTGCCGGCAAACCCGGTTCAACCTCGGCGATGACGGCGGGCTGATAGGGGTCGACGCCGATATAGCCGACCTGGTCTTGTTTCGTGGCCTTGGGCGTGATTTTCAGCTCGATCTGATGGCCGTCACGCAGCACGTCAATGGGGATAGTCTGGCCGGCGGAGGTCAGGACCTTGGGCACAAGGTCTTCCCACTTGGGATTCCGAATCCGATCCAGCCGAAGGATGAGGTCTCCGGGCATCAGTCCCGCCTCAGCGGCCGGGGAGCCTGGCTCGAGAGCGCCCACGCGCGCCGGCTGCTCTTCGTAGGCGGGCTTCTGGAAGTGATACCTGTAAAGGCATGTCAGCACCGCCAAGGCCATCGCAATATTCATGGCAGGTCCCATGGCAATCACGACAAAGCGCTGCCACCGTGGTTTGCTCAAGAACTTGCCCGGATCGTCGTCGGGGGTTGCCGAAGCGGCGCCTGACGACTCGGGATTCTCCGAGCCGCTGATAACGCTATCCGAAGGCTCCTCCCCTGCCATCTTGACGTAGCCCCCAAGGGGAAGGAGACTCACGCGATAGTCGGTATCGCCTATCTTGAACCCGAAGAGCCGCTTGCCAAAGCCAAGGGAAAAGGTCAGGACGCGCACACCAAACCATTTGGCGGCCGTGAAGTGACCCAGTTCGTGAACAAAAATCATCACGCCGAGGACCACTGCGACCACGGCTGCGTCTGTAAGGAAGTTCGAAAACATACTTTAGTTCGCTCGTGATGTGAGAGGCCCCGCCTAGCAGAAGACGTCCCACCGGGGCGTTTCTACTGCGCCGTGGCACGCCCTTGCGTACCCCTGAGGTTCGCAACCGCCTCTCGGGCGCGCTGCCGGGACTCGCGATCGCATTCCAGGACCCGTTCGAGCGAGTCCAGCACCGCAGTCGGACTATCCGCCACCACTTTTTCGATGACGCGAGGAATGTCCGAAAAGCGCAGCCGCCCGGAAACGAAGGCCTCGACAGCAATCTCATCCGCAGCGTTCAGCGCGCAGGGCGCCGCCCCTCCCTTCGCGAGCGCCTCACGGGCCAGGTCCAGGCAGGGGAATCGCTTGGTGTCGGGCTCTTGGAAATGCAAGGGGCGCACGGCAAGCAGATCGAGACTCAGCGAGCCCCCGTCCACCGCCAGGCGGTCCGGATAGGTGAGCGCGTACTGGATGGGAATACGCATATCAGCGACGGAGAGCTGCGCCATGATCGTGCCGTCTATGAATTCTATCATAGAATGAATGACCGACTCGGGGTGAATGTAGATGTCAATCCTGGACGGCGGCAGACCAAAAAGCCAATGCGCTTCAATAACTTCCAAGCCTTTGTTCATCAGAGTGGAGGAGTCGATGGTGATCCGCCCCCCCATCTTCCAGACGGGATGCTTCAACGCTTGCTCGGGTGTCAGGCCGTCAAAAGCCTTGCGAGGAGTGTTAAGAAATGGACCGCCGGACGCCGTCAGGATGATGCGGCGGACTTCCCGCTGCAGCCCGGAGCGCAGACACTGGTGAACCGCCGAGTGTTCGCTGTCAAT
>QHZK01000220.1:6269-17624 GCA_003224635.1 Acidobacteriota bacterium
ATCGTGAGGGGGGCGCGAAAGCCCAAGGCCTCGACACGGGCGCGCAAGGGTTCGACGCAGTCGCTCGCGCCCACTACCACCAGCTCCGGGCCAAACTCCAGCACCTGCCGGGCCAGGACATCCAGGTTCTTGCCCGCGGAGAGCGCCACGACTCGGAACCGCCCCGGCAGGCTGGTCACCACGCGCAGACAATTCTGGCCTACAGAGCCGGTCGAACCCAGGATGCAGAGTCCTTTCATGATCGCCACAAGTCCTTGAGAGCCAACGCCAGCCAGAGAGCAGGGGCGCCGAAGATCAGGCTGTCAATACGGTCGAGCAAACCTCCGTGACCGGGCAGCAGGCCACCCGAGTCCTTCATTTCGGCGCACCGTTTCAGCCCTGACTCGACAAGATCACCGATCTGGCCCGCGACGGCAACCAGTACCGCTAATAGCATAACCGTTTTCACGTCCGCTGTCTGCCAAAACCATCGGGCGAAGCCCCAAGCGATGAACAAGCTCCCGGCGAGACCTCCCATCGCGCCCTCGACCGTTTTCTTGGGTGACACGCGCCCAAACAGTTGCGTGCGGCCCATCAAGCGCCCTACAAAGTATGCGAACATGTCGCCCGCCCACACCACGAGAAACAGGAACAGGACCGGCTCGCGGCTGGGGGCAGGGGAAAGGGCCTGTCGGGAAAAACGCAGGGGTACGAGACAGGAGAGCGTGCCGCCGATGTAGAGGATCCCCAGGACCGTCGAGGAGACCGACCCGAGATACTGCTTCAGGTCCGCGGTCGAGACTAGAGCCACGGCCAGGGTGAGCGCCAACGCCAAGAGTACGACGACAAACGCCAAAGCTCCTGGAGCGCCCGAGGGGTTGCGGCGAAGTTCGGCTGCTTGAGCCAGACACAGCAGGGCGCAAGCCACGTAACCCACCGCTGCAAACGGTTTGAACCCGGCATGCTGGCTGATGACGAAGTATTCATAGAGGCTGCGCTCGACGGTCGAGATCAGCACCAGAAGGAAAAGCCATTCCGGGGCCCAACCGATGACGTAAACGACAGGGGGAATGAGAACGAGGGCGGTGAGGGTGCGAAGGGCCATGAAGTGAAGTTCTCAGTTTTCAGTTAGTTATCAGCTCTCAGTCTTCAGTTATCAGTATTAACTGCATTCAGCCTTAGGATTGCCGGTGAATCCAGCGGTCTCTTGCTGATCTTTGCTGAGAACTCTGAGAACTGACAACTGAGGACTGAACTACCCCAGCCCCAATCCGCCGTACCGGCGCTCGCGCCTCTGGTAGTCGATAATGGCCTGGAAGAGGTCGTTCTGGGTGAAATCGGGCCACAGCGTCTCCGTCACCCAGATTTCAGCGTAGGCAATCTGCCAGAGCAGAAAGTTGCTGACCCTCATTTCCCCGCTGGTGCGGATGAGCAAGTCGGGGTCGGGCAACTCCCGAGTGTACAGGTGCTGGCTCAAACTCGCCTCATCAATAGCCAGGCTGCCGTTGCCCCTTAGTTTCTCGGCCAGAGCGCGCACGGCGTCCACCATTTCGGCGCGGGCGCCGTAGTTGAGCGCCAGCGTCAGCCGCAGGCCAGTGTTCTGCCGAGTGTTCTCAAGGGCAATTTCGAGGTCGCGCTGGACGGGCTTGGGCAGCTCGCTGATCCTGCCGATCACACCCAACCGAATGTTCTGCTTGTTGAGCTCGGCGATCTCCTTCTTCAGATACTCGCGGAGCAGGTCCATCAGCAGCTTGATTTCGGTGTGAGGGCGCTTCCAGTTCTCGGCCGAGAAGGCGTACAGGGTCAAGTACGGCACGCCCAGGCGCGCGCAAGCCTCGACCGCCTGCCTGACGGCGCGAATGCCCGCCCGATGCCCGGCAATCCGGGGCAGGCGCCGCCTCTTGGCCCAGCGGCCGTTGCCGTCCATGATCATGGCGATGTGCTGCGGCAGGCGGTCGAGATCAATCTGAGCCAGGAGTTGCGCTTCACCAAGCTCTGTCTTCACCGGGGACCTGGAAGGCTGAGGATTCTTCCCACTCACAGCAGAAGTTAACACACCGCGCAGTGCGCCGCAAGTAAGTGTTACTCCCCTGGTGCGGTCCCATTCAACCGCGTAGCGGTCCGTTCATTGGGAGGGTACGAAACAGAGCGGAAGGGCTTTCGATCAAGCCGCTGAACGGCCCCAGATAGAACTTACGGCCGAAATCAGCGTGAGCACGATCGTGACCACGCAGGTGGTCCAGGCGATTGCGTTGATGAACTTCGTGTTGCAGTATTCGCCCATCAGGTCTTGGCGGTTGATCAGTCGCAGCATGTAGATCAAAACCACCGGGAGGAGAACGCCGTTCAAGACCTGCGAGAGCAGGATGACGGGGACCTGATCGCGGGCGGGCAGCAGAATCACTGCCAGCGCGCTCACCCCGATCAAGCCCGTATACAACGTATAGAACGTGGGCGCCTCGTGTATGCGCTTGTTGACGCCGGACTCGAGGCCCAACCCTTCGCACACGTAGTAGGCCGTGGCGAGCGGCAGGATGGAGGCCGCGAACAGTGAGGCGTTCGAAAGCCCGAAGGCGAACAAGGCGCCGGCAGCCCTGCCCGCGAGCGGACGCAGGGCCAGCGCCGCGTCGGCGCCGCTGCGGATTTCCGTGTGCCCGGTCGGGTAAATCGTGGCCGCGCAGGCGACGATGATAAAAAACGCCACCACGTCTGTCACCGTGCAGCCCACGATGACGTCCCACCGAGCGTAGGGATCCCCTTCTCGACGGTCGAGGCCTGCTGGTAGAACTGCATCCAGGGCGCAATCGTGGTCCCCACCAGTCCGATAATCATGTAAAAGTAATTTGAGTTGAACTGAAAGGAAGGTTTGACCAGACTGACGAGTGCCTCTCCCCACCTCGGGCGCGCCAGGAAGCACGACAGCGGGTACGCCATGTAGAAGAGGCACGCCACCAGAAAGACTTTCTCGACCATGCGGTAGGTCCCCTTCACCACCAGCCCCCACACAAACACTGCGCCTACAGGGACGATGAAGTAACGGCTCACACCCAGGACGGACATCCCGGAGGCCAGGCCGGCGAATTCGGAAATCGTGTTCCCCAGATTAACCACCAGCAGCAGCATCATGAGAATGAAAGTGGCGCGGAGTCCATACTCTTCGCGAATCAGGTCAGAGAGGCCTTTCCCGGTGACCACGCCCATACGCGCGACCATTTCCTGCACCACAATGAGCGCTACGGTGATGGGAAGAAGAGTCCAGAGCAGGGTATAGCCAAATCCGGCGCCCGCCTGGGAGTAGGTGACAATCCCGCCCGCATCGTTATCCACGTTGGCGGTGATGATTCCCGGCCCGACCACCGCCAAAAAGACGAGAAAGTGCTTGCGCCACTGCCGGAAGCGTCTGCGGTTCACCGGGAGCCACTTCGGAGGCTGCGCCTCGAGATCGGCGAGTTCCAAATCGTCGGTGGGCATCCAATAACCTATCCGCGGTTCATCACTACTTCGAGAACGTCGTCCGCGGTGACGACGCCAAGAAGGTGGCCCTTCGGGTCTACGACGGGCAGGGCGACGAGGTTGTATTTGTGAAACAAGTCCACGACCGCTTTCTGGTCGGCGTCGGCTTCGACGGAAATGACCGGGTCCGTGGAAAGTTCTTTAAGAGGAGTGCCGGCGTCGGCCAAGACGATTCGTGCCAGGGGTACGGCGCCCGACAGCACCCCGCCGTCGTTGACGAGATAAATCACGTGGACCGACTCGAGCGGACCCTCAAAGTGTTTGATCGCCGCTATGGCTCCCTCGACCGTGGCCGCCTCGCCCACCATGATCAATTCCGTGGTCATCAGAGCTCCAGCCGTCTTTTCCTCGAAACCCAAGAGTTCGCGGACCTCTTTGGCCTCTTCCTTTCCCATGTCCTCTAAAAGTTCCGCCGACGTTTCCGGAGGCAATTCGTGGAGAACGTCGGCCGCCTCGTCGGGCGCCATCTCCTCCACCAGGTCCGCGGCCTTCTCGGGGTGAATGCTCTCGAGGATCGCCGCCTGCATTCGGGTCGGTATCTCGGACAAAGCCTGGGCGGCAGTCTCCTCGTCCAGCGACTCGATGACCGACTTTTGTTCATCCCGGCTCAGTTCCTCGAGGATGTCCGCGATGTCGGCGGGGTGCAATTCACCCAGGCGGTCGTAGGAAATACGCAGCCTCAGCCGCCGGGCCGGGTCCGGCTCAATTAGATTGACGAACTCCCACGGAATGGTCCGCGCGGGAAAGAGATGCGCTACCGTTCGGATGGTGTGCTTCGCCACCAGGCCCTGCAACAGACGGCGCACCGCCGACTGCAATCCTACGTTGACCGCCATAATCCGCAGCTCGGAGTGTCCGTTGGTCGGCTGAATGTCAAAATCCACGTCGTTAACGCGGACCACCTTGCGCTGGTTCACGTCGATCACCTGCTGGTCGAGGACATTCTTCCTGACTTTGAGCAGTCCCTCATCAGGCGCGTAGCAACGGATCAGCGCCGCCGGAACGCCGGTCTGAATCTGCCGCACCGATATGGACTGCACCTGGTCGTGGGTGATGCAGAGAATACTGTTCTTCGGCGTTTTGACGTGATACGCCGCCACGCGGAGCGGGTTCTGGCTGGGGGCGACGGCGAGGTCGGCCAGACGGCCGAGATACTCGCCTTTCGCGTCAAACGCCGGCACTCTCTCGAGCTCGGTAAAGTAGATCATTCTGCACCTCGGTCCGAGTCGCGTTCATGGAAGCGTGTCGGGCTCTCTTACTCTCAGTCTCTCATCTCCGGCCCCGCCAGCCAGCCCTCATCCGTCAAAGCCCCCTGCGAGCCAGGGATTGCGGCCGAGACGGCCCGTGCTCCCATCACCCCCAAAATCGAAAACCCCGTGAGCCAGCGCACCCACGGGGCAACGAATCAACCCCTTTTGAGTAAAGAGGTTACAAAACCCTCCTGGTGTGAGCTTTGGCTCCATACAACGTAGCTTCCCGACGCGTCAGGAGAGCCACCTTAGGCAAAGCCTTAATCCGGCAATGCCTGCTCAACCCGTTGGCCCGTCTCCGGGTTTCCGGGCAGTGGCCTGTGTTTGCATGGTAACCTCGCCTAACAAGGTCGAAGTTGCTTCTCGATCCCTTCGCACCTCCTGCGCGAGCCTTCTTTACTCCATCTCTCTTAATACGAATGGGTTGGGAGATTTGTCAAGGAAAAAGATACAAATCGAAGCAATTATTTCGGTTTTGGTATCGCGCAACCTGGCGACACACCGGTTCAGTGCCATGCCGTCCGGCGTTTGGGCTGCGCGGTCAGCACCTGGCACCGGTTGATGGCAGTCGGCGCGGATGCCTCGCGGTGTACAATGAGTCTGTGCCGGAGATCAGCCGATTTTTCGGTATCATTGTTCGTATGTTTGCCGAAGCTGGCTCACCGCATGAGGTGGCTCATTTCCATGCCTACTACCAGGATGAGGTCGGGATCTTCAGTATTGACCCGATCGAGTTGATTGAGGTTCGTTACCCAGGAGGCAGAGGCGCTTCGTGGAAGCGTGGGCTGAGTTGCATCAGGGTGAGCTCAGGGTCGATTGGCAGCGGTTGCAGGAAGGCCGTAAGCCCGCGCCCATCGAACCATTAAAATAGGTGGTGAAATAGGTGGCGCTATGAATCATCCGATTTATCGAGTCCGCTCGTTCGAAATCGTTTCTCCTTACACGCTTCGCCTTCGCTTCGACGACGGTACCGAGCAGACCGTTGATTTTCGTCCGGTTCTCGCCGGCGAGTTGTACGGCCCCCTGCGCCGTGCGGAACTGTTCAACCAGGTTCGAATTGATCCCGAGGTCGAGACGTTGGTCTGGCCCAACGGGGCGGACTTCGATCCGGCTACATTGCACGACTGGCCCCAGCATGAAAAGGCTTTTCGAGAGCTTGCCCAGAGCTGGCAGCCAGAGGAGGGGTTGACCATGCCCGATTGTTTTATTAGCTATTCGAGTCACGATCAGCGGCTCGCAAACTTCGTATTCGCTGGTCTCTCCAGACGGCATCCTCATGCCCGAGTGCGGTATAGAATGTGCGGCCTTTCCCATACTTTCTGGTCCAGGCCATGGGCCAGTTGTAATACCTCAAGTGGGCGCCGGGCTTGGTGCGGTCAACTGACATGGGGTCCAGCCGGAGCAGCACCTCGCTGTCGTCGCGGAAGTCGTCGATCTGGTAGATCTCGTCCGTGATCTGAAAAGATTTGCCCAGGAAGCCGACGATCTTACTCTCGGGGTCTACTACGTTCACGGTGACCTGCTGGTGCCAGGGATGGCCGTCAAAATAGCCGCCGATGATCTTGGAGTATTCGTCCCAAGTGTAGAAGGTGTCCGTGGCGCTGTGTACCCCGATAAAGCCGTTCCCCGCCATGAGATAGCCGGAGAAAATCGTCTTCTGCACCTCGCTAAAAGGCAGCTCCCCGGTGGTATAGAACATCACCGCGTTGTAGTTCCTCAGGTTCTCCGCCGTAAAGGGGGAAACGTCGTCGGCGAAAGTCGTCTCAAACGCTCCGGACTTGTCGCCGATTTGCTTCACGATGTCGCGCGAGAGCGGGATGCTCTCATGTTTGAATCCCGCCGACAGGGTCAAGTAAAGGAGCCTCTTCTTGCCCGACTTGGAGTGCACCGGCTGCACTCTCAGGAGGTACAAGCCGGTTCCAGCCAAGATGAGAATCAGAACGAACCGCCCGAGTTTGCGCATGGTCGCTCCTGTGGAGTAGCCAGGGCACGGTGTTCGTGCCGTGGGTTTTTTCCATTGCCGCGAGGATTCTTCGATCCTATTTTCTGCCCGCTCGGGCTACCGCCCGCGTCGCGAGCGTCATCGCGACTTCTCGACAAAACACCGGCAGGTCCGTGGGCATACGCGACGTAATCAGGTTGCCGTCCACCACTACTTCCTCATCCGTGTACTTCGCTCCGGCGTGAATCATGTCATCTTTAATGGCCTTGAAGCAAGTCGCCTTGCGGCCTCGGACGATGTCCGCCGAGCACAGGACCCATCCGGCGTGGCAGATCGCGGCCACCACCTTCCCGGCCTTGTCCATCTCGCGGACCACTTTCAACACGCGCTCGTCCTGGCGGAGACTTTCCGGGGCCCAGCCGCCGGGTATGATGATGGCGTCGAGCTCGGCCGCGCTCACCTGGTCGAACGACTTATCCGCCACCACGGGATAGCCTTTCTTGCTGGCGTACGTCGCGCCCGCTTCCGCGCCCACGGCCACAGTCTCCGCCCCGTCTTCGCGAAACCGCAGCAGCGGGTACCAGACTTCAAGCTCCTGATACAGGTCCGCAACCAGGACTGCAATCTTCTTCCCTTGAAGTTCCATGACTGACCTCCAAACTGACCTTCAAACTAACCGGCCATCTTCTGACATCGGCCTGGGCCCCACGCACTGAAACATGGGCTCGGGCTTCGGTCCCTCGCCTATGTTACCACGCGGGCGGAATTCAGTTGCGGCGCGTCTGGGCATACCGTGGTAGGCTTATCGCGTATAATAGTGAGTGGCCTTTCTAACAGCGGGGGCACTTGGCGCTTAAACTGTACATCGCGTATGGGACCGATGCCGATCAGGTAATTGCCCTCCGCCTCCAAGCTCTTGCGGCGGTCAACGGACTCAGTGTGTACGTTCCACCGGCCTACACTCGACAGCCGAGGTCTGCACTTGATCCGCAATCTGATGCCAGGCTCCGCGAGTCCGACGTCATCATCGGCGTCATTACGGTGGCGATCTCCGAAGTTTGCCGACAGGAACTGAACGCGGCCAAGGCTTCGGGGAAGAAAACCATTGTCATCGCCAAGCCGGCCTTAGCTTCGTGGCTCGAACCTTACTTCCCCGGCGATCTCGTCGTGATCGACCCTCTCGATCCCGCCGCAGCAGAGCAAGCGATTGTTGAATTCCTTACGAAGGCGGAGATAGCTCAGCAGGCCAAGAAAACCCTGATTGCCCTCGGCACGCTGGCGTTGGACTCCCCGGGAGTGAGCGAAAGGCGCCTTGGCAAAGACCGTCGGAGTGATCGACACATCCTGTGTTATCGCCCTTGACGACCTCAATCTCATCTCGCAACTCACCTTCGTACTACTAAGTCGGAACTTGGTCGCGAGGCGCGAAGATTTTTTCGCTTGCCACTTGCCCCAAGCCACTTGCCACTCCCGGCCAGTTTGGTTGCGGCCTTGCCGCGCTAGGTTTGACCGTCTCCTCATTCCCAAGGCGGTGCGCACGGAGCTGTATCGCCGCAGAGTCACCAAACATCGCATCAGAGCCCTGCTAAGGGAATACGCTTTTATCGACAAATGTGACGACTATAATCAAAGCGCCGTCGAAGTGTTACTGATTGAACGTCGCTCGGAGCGGACGAAAGCCGGTGGCCAGACCGAAGCCGTCATTCAGCACAAGGACCGAGGGGAAGCCGAAGTCGCTGTCCAGGCTGCAGAGTTCGGAGCCACGGCCGTTGTAGACGATCCTTGGGGCCGAGAGCTCGCCAAGCGCTATCGCCTCGAGTATCACGGCACTATTTGGATTCTTGAGCGCCTGTGTGGGCTTGAGCTGCTGGCTCGCGCCAACCTGCGGCGGCATCTTCAGCAGCTCATCAAACGCGGCATTTTTCTTCCGCTGGACGCGGTCAACGAGTTGCTCCATCGCTTCGGCGAGAAGCCCATCTGAAGCGTCGGCAATCGTCACCTCTGTGTTCACTACTGCCGCGCCGCTACAGGTCATCTCGCTTCAATCACCGCGGCGAAAAACCCGTCCACGGAATGCAAATCAGGCCGAGTGCGAAAATATCCGCAAGGGTCGAACAAAGGCGACAGGTCCGGAAACTCGCGCGTCAGCTCGTTGCGGCTGAGTAATCGGGGCCCCTGCTTCTCCGCCAAGGCTCCTTCGACCACTTGGTCGTTTTCCTCCGGCTCGAGCGAACAGGTTGCATAGACCAGCCGGCCGCCGGGCGCGAGGACACCGAGCGCATTTCGAAGCATCTCGGCCTGGATTGCCGCCAGCCTGCCGAGGTCACGAGGCTCGAGCCGCCATTTGATCTCAGGATTGCGCGCCAGCGTTCCGGTCCCCGAGCACGGCGCGTCGAGCAGGACCCGGTCGAACTTCACCGCAAAAGGGAGCGGCCGGGCTGCGTCCAGGCGCACGATGTGGAGCTGGAGGCCCGTAGGAAGCGGCGGCCGATCGAGAAGCTTCAGCATCGTCCGGAGCCGGCGGGCGCTCATGTCTGAGGCCACCAGCACGCCGCTGCCCAAGGCGCTCGCGAGCTGCCCCGTCTTGATTCCCGGCGCGGCGCAGAGGTCGAGCGCGCGCTGGCCCGGCCGCGGAGCCACGAGCTCCGCCACCAGTTGCGAGGCCTCGTCCTGGACCGCGATGCGGCCGTGACGCGCAAGCTCACTCGATCTCGCGTCTCCTGACTGGACCACAAGCGTCTGCTGTCCGTATTTCCCAATCCGGGTCTCGATCCCCTCTTCCGCAAGTTGCCGCTGAATCTCTTCTCTGGCATCTGCGCCGACGGCCACTCTCAGACACGTCCGTGGCGCGAGGACGCTCGACCAGGCGAGCGCCCCTGCCGCCTCGGATCCGAAATGCCGCTCCCACCGGTCCAGCAGCCACGGAAGAAATGAGCGGCGCGCGCTCTCCAGAGCCTCCGGGCTCGGCGCGCTTGAGTCACCAGCGGGCCCTACCCCCCGGCGATGCTCGGGACCCGAAAGGCCGCGACAGGGCTCGCACTTCCGCAGCACCGCGTTGACCAGGCCGGCCGCGGAACGCTTACGCGCGGCTTTGACCATCTCCACCGCTTCGTTGACCACCGCAGCTTTGGGGACTTTGTCAAGGAACACGATCTGGTAGATCCCCAGCCGCAGGACCGTCGCGACCTCCGGGTCGAAATATCTGAGCGGCTTCCCGGAGAGCCGCTCGATCCGGAAGTCGAGGTCGCCGCGCCAGCGGAGGACGCCCATGTCCAGCTCCGTTACGAGCCTGCGATCGACCTCCGGAAGGTCAGAAACTCGCTCGCTTTGCAGCAGGTCCACAGCAAAGGCGCGGCCCGACTCCACTCGGTGGAGAATGCGGTAAGCGGCAGCTCGGGCGGATGAAACCACTGTCAGTTCTCAGTTGTCGGTTCTCAGTTTTCAGTCATCAGTCAGCCCGGTTCTTCGTTCTTGCTGATAACTGATAACTGAAGACTGACGACTAACGACCGAGTTTCTCTCCCGAGGCGAGGTGGACTCCGTTCACAAAGTCGCGCGCCGGCAGTCGTTTTCGCCCCTCGAGTTGGACCTCCTTGACTTCCAGGAACGTCGATTGGCCGCACGCGACGAAAAGCCTGTCGCACTGAACGATAGTCGCGCCGTGCTCAGACGCATCCTGAGACTCGGGCGGCGACAACGCGGGTGCTGCGGACCAGATTCGGAGGGTCTTGCCGCGAAACGTCGTGTGCGCCACGGGCCAGGGGCGCAAACCACGCACGCGCCGCGCGATTTCCTCCGCCGTCAGCGACCAGTCGATGCGTCCGTCCTCCTTCTTGAGGATGGGCGCGAGCGTGGCAAGAGCGTGGTCCTGCGGGCTAGGCTCGATCTCGCCGCGCTCGAGCCGCGCGAGCGTTTCGACCATCAAATCGGCGCCGATGGCGCTCAATCGGTCCGAGAGGGTCTCCGTCGTGTCCTCATCCCGGATTTCGACTTCCCGCTTGAGCAAGATGCCACCCGTGTCGAGTCCCGCGTCGATCTTCATGGTGGTCACGCCGGTGACGCGTTCGCCCCGGATTAGCGCCCAGGCGATAGGCGCAGCGCCGCGATACTTCGGCAGGAGCGAGGCGTGCAGGTTGATCGAGCCCAGCCGCGGCAGCTCGATCATCCAGGGTGGAATGATGTGGCCGTAGGCGACGACCACGATGGCGTCCGGATGAAACTTCGCCAGGAGTTCTTGCGTGGTCGGGTCCTTCAGCTTGGCGGGCTGAAAAACAGGGAGTCCGGCCTTTTCCGCCGCAACCTTGACCGGAGGCGCCTTTCGTTCGTAGGAGCGGCCGCTCGGCTCATCGGGGTTCGTGACCACCAGATCGAGGGTGAAACCTGCCGCGAGAAGTCTTTCGAGAGTGGGGACCGCGAACTGAGGCGTGCCGCAGAAAATGATGTGCATCGGTCCGGTGTCCGTAGTCCGTTGTCAGTTGTCCTCATTATGCCAAGTATCAGTGATATCCAATCGCAACCAGCGGATGACAGGCAACGGACCACGGACAACGGACAACGAGCTTACCATTCTCCGGCCTTGACCATCTTGCGCACCTTGCGCTTGATGGAGTCGCGCTTCAGCATGCTGAGGTGTTGGATGAAGAGGACGCCGTTCAGGTGGTCGATCTCATG
>QHZK01000221.1:0-1654 GCA_003224635.1 Acidobacteriota bacterium
CCCGAACCGTGGTCAACTATACAATTCCGGGTAGGTTGGAGTTCCTATGCCCAAAGCCCAAAAACTGTTTGCCCTGGTGGCTTTCGTGCTCATCCTCTCCTGGCCTCTGGCTTCACAGGACAGCAGGTTCCGTCCCCAAGGACAGCAGATTCCTACGCCCGACTGTCTGGTAATGAAAGGCGCTTGGGAGGGTGGGTCGAAGCCCTGCACACCGAGCGAACACGAAACATGGCTCGCCGATATCACCCACTGGCGGAACGAACGGCGCATTCGCATCAGCTACAGCGGTTCGCGATATGATCTGCCCGCGCTCCGGTGGACTCAGTCGAGCTTCATGCAGCCACAAATGATGGTCCACGACCGCTATTTCTATGATCCGGTCGCGCGCCGATACACCGTCGATCGGTATCTTGACGATCTCGAAAAGCGCTACGGCGGAATCGACGCCGTACTCCTCTGGCCCACCTATCCGAATATGGGCATCGATAACCGTAACCAACACGACATGATCCGCTCCATGCCGGGTGGTGTGGAGGGAGTCCGGCGGATGATTTCCGACTTCCACCGGCGCGGCGTCCGGGTGCTGTTCCCCATGATGATGTGGGACCAGGGGACCCGAGATCCCGGTGTGCCCTGGCCCGATGCCATTGCGAAATTGATGGCCGAAATCGGCGCGGATGGAATTAATGGTGATACCCAGGACGGTGTTCCACTTGCCTTCGTCGAGGCCGCGGAGAAGATCGGCCATCCCTTGGTCTTCGAGCCCGAGGGTGGCCCGGCGGACGAAGCGCTGGCGTGGAATCTCATGACTTGGGGACAGTACCAGTATCCCTTTGTGCCGATGGCCGATAAATACAAATGGCTCGAACCGCGACATATGGTGAACATCTCGGACCGCTGGAAACGGGACAAGACCGATAACCTGCAGTATGCCTTCTTCAACGGTGTCGGGTGGGAGAGCTGGGAAAACATCTGGGGAATCTGGAACGGGATCACCCCGCGGGATGCCGAAGCGACGCGCCGCGTAGCGACTATCGAGCGCGCCATTGCTCCATTTCTGGTGAGCTCAGGCTGGGAGCCACACGCCCCAACCTTGCGTTACGGGGTCTTTGCCAGCCGGTGGCCCTTAGGTTCGCAGACAGTTTGGACGATTGTGAATCGAAACGAATACGACCTCAGCGGACTACAGATCGAACTGCCCTCACAGGATGGCGTGCGCTACTTCGATCTTTATCATGGAGTCGAGCTGAAGCCTGGACGCAGTCGCAGCGGAAAGACCGTGCTGAGCTTTGATCTCGAGGCGCACGGGTATGGAGCCTTGCTGGCCACGCCTTCGGACCCTGAAGCCTCAATTCAGGAATTGATGACCAAGAAGAAGGAAAACACACAAACCACTCTGGCGAGCTATTCGCACGAATGGAAACCACTCCCGCAACAAATAGTACCGATCGCGGCCACCAGCCCTCCCTCCGGTGTGCCCCCGCATATGGTGAAGGTCCCCGCGGGAGATTTTGATTTTCGAGTCCAAGGCATCGAGATCGAAGGCTTCAATGATACCGGTGTGGATGTGCAATATGCTTGGGAGAATTCCGCGCGGCGCTACCACGACCACCCCATGCACATCAAGTCCTTTTGGATCGATAAGTATCCGGTC
>QHZK01000221.1:1771-2383 GCA_003224635.1 Acidobacteriota bacterium
AACGGTGTTTACCCGAAGGGATGGGAAAATAGACCCGTCACGTGGGTTTCGCTGGAGGATGCGCGAGCCTACGCCGCCTGGGCGGGAAAGCGTCTGCCCCACGAGTGGGAATGGCAGTATGCCGCGCAAGGCGCGGATGGACGTCTGTACCCATGGGGCGACGCGTGGGACGACGGTGCTGTTCCCACCCCGGACAAGACCCGCACGATGCGTGGACCGGATCCTGTGGATGCCCACTCGCGGGGCGCAAGCCCGTTCGGTGTCATGGACCTTGTCGGCAATATGTGGCAATGGACGGAGGAGTTTGTCGATGACCATACCCGAGCAGGCATTCTGCGCGGGGGGAGCTACTACCAACCGCAGGGCTCGATCTGGTACTTCCCGCAAAGCCTACAGGCTCGACCAACATGGCAAGCTCCTACTGATGGCTCCCAGCATGGACCGCGCGGGCGCGCTGGGATTTCGTTGCGTCATGGACGCAGAGTGACCGCCCCTGAAGAGGTGACGCGGCGCAAGAACAGCCGAAGCCAATGACGCGACCTCGAGAGGGTTGCTCTCGCTTGGACACTGGAGCATCAAGGTCACCGAGAGGCACTACACACCGTGGGTGGC
>QHZK01000222.1 GCA_003224635.1 Acidobacteriota bacterium
TGGGGAAGCCGCGGCGTGCCAACTGATTGATAGTGATATAGATATTTCGACGGAGGGAGAGGGATTCGAACCCCCGAGCCCCTTTCGAGGCTAACGGTTTTCAAGACCGCCGGTTTCAACCACTCACCCATCCCTCCGCACTTCAACCGCAGTAACTTACAAATACCCTGTCCCCTGGTCAGGCGCCGCCGTGAGGACTCTTGTGGGGACCAGGAACGCTCTGCGCGCGTCTCGAACCTCCAACCTGGTGAACCGTTCCCGACCCCTCCGGTCCTCCACGCGCCTGATGCTTGTGTTCGAGCCTCGGGTTGCACGCGCCCGGCCCTCAGAGGCATTATCGGATGATTCAACTTCATAGCGCCACTAAATGCAACGACGCTGAATCTTGGGGAAGGCCTCCCGCTGTATGCGGAGCGGCTGGTATCACCAATTTCAGCCACCGCCCGGATTTGCCGGATTTGTTCATCACTTGACGCGTTCAGCTTCTTTAATTATGCTACACACGCTTTGCAAGATATATTAGTAGCTTACCAGGCGGGCGGAGCGGAGGTGGGAACGTAACCCATCAAAATTGGCAGGAGCCGCCGTTCTCGAGTGTCAACTACGATGAGGACCTATGCCGTTCGCGAGTCCCCGGATTTGGACTGCAGTCTTAATCGCCCTTCTTGCTCTACTGGACGCACAGGCTAATCCCCAAGAGCCTCACCCTCCGCAAGGCCAAGCCCACACCTACTACATCGCGGCGGACGAGGTAGTCTGGGATTACGCTCCGCGCGGCAGAAACCTAACAGGAATCCCCACTCCTGAGGAGGACCTCGAGGGCAGGTCGCCTGCGGACAAAAAGTATCTGAAAGCGATATATCGCGAGTACACGGACGGCACATTCAAGACTCTGAAGCCGCGTCCCTTGGAATGGGAGCACCTGGGAATCCTGGGTCCCCTCATTCGAGCCGAGGTCGGTGACACCGTGAAGGTCGTATTCAAGAACAACACGAAGATGCCCTACTGCAGTATCCACCCGCACGGGTTAGCGTACGGCAAGGATTCCGAGGGCGCGCTGTACAACGACAACGCCCGCGTCGACAAGGGCGCCCATGTCCAGCCGGGGGAGACCTTCACCTATACCTGGTCAGTACCCGAACGCGCCGGGCCGGGGGCCAATGATCCCAGTTCAATCCTTTGGATGTATCACTCGCACTTTGACGAGGCGAAAGAGATCAACTCGGGGCTGCTGGGGCCGATTATCGTCAGCCGGCGAGGTTCCACAAAGCCGGACGGTACACCTCAAGACGTGGATCGCGAGTTTGTCACCGCCTTCGCGATCTTCGACGAGACGCAAAGCGAGTATTTTGACAAGAAAAGGTTCCCGCCCAACTTCCAGTTTGCCGATCCCCTCTTCCGGCAGCTCTATCTCCAGTACACCATCAACGGAATGATCGAAGGCAACCTGCCGATGATGACCATGAAGCAGGGCGAGCGCGTCCGGTGGTACCTGATGGCCAGCAGCAACGAGGACGACGTGCACGGCGTTCACTGGCATGGCCAGACCGTGATTTCCGGTCATATGCGCACCGATGTTGTGAACCTGGGACCCATGTCCATGGCAGTGGCGGACATGGCGCCCGACGCCGTGGGGACGTGGCTCTTGCACTGCCACGTGAACGAGCACCTGAGGGGTGGAATGTCAGCGCTCTTTACGGTGATTCCGGCTCCATGACAGCTCACTTCGTACTACTAAGTCGGAACTTCGTCGCGAGGCGCGAAGATTTTTTCGCTTGCCACTTGCCCCAAGCCACTTGCCACTCCCGGCCAGTTTGGTTGCGGCCTTGCCGCGCTAGGTTCCTGTCCTTTCGGCGCAGCCAAGTGCGTTGGGCATAGTCCCGCTCTTCAGAGACTCGGCGGTGCTTCGCGGATTTCGGCCAAAACCTTCCCAGACCGTGTCATTCCGAGCGCAGCGAGGAATCTCGCTCTTAAAATATGAACCTTACGAGACCCTCGTCGCCTGCGGCTCCTCGGAGTGACAGTTGCGGCGAGTTCTTCAGCAACCTGCTAGCCTAGAAGCTGCAATGCGTCGGGTGGACTCGCCGCTACTTCAGGGTTTTGAGATACGTCACGATTTGCCAGAGTCGCTGGTCGGGCAGCTGCGACCAAGAAGGCATCCCTTTGCGGACCCTGCCGTTTCGCAGCGCCCAGAAGAGGCTTCCGGGCGGGGCGTTCCGAATCGCGGGTGAGTGCAGGTCAGCAGCGCGCTCCAGGCCCCGCGCATCCTGACCGTGGCATTGAGCGCAGTGCTGCTCAAAAAGCTTGCGACCGGCGGCTACGGCTTCGGCCTGGCCGGCGTATGGGTTCTCTAGGGATTGGGCGGAACGCGGCGCCTTACTCAACTGGGCCACCGGGCCGTCTTCGTTCTTGGGCTTACGGGCCGCGACCGCGAGCGACGCGACCAGCACCAATCCTGAGACGACCCGCACAAGGCGGCGCGTCAGCATCTCTCTCCTTCTAAACAGGATGCCAAAAAATCCTTGCCATGTCATTCTGAGCGCACCGAAGAATCTCGCTCTGAAGCGATTCGTCACTGCGAGATTCTTCCTTCACTTCGTTCAGGACCGCCTTCGGCTCCTCAGAATGACAGGTTCACGGGCGCTTTCCGCAACCTGCAAAAAGGGCGGCGTTCGACCTTCGCCTCATCGGAACCACCTCCGCACCCGGCGGTCGAAGCGTGGGAGCTCATAAGAGACGCCGAAACGAACGAGGAGCCGAGCGCTGTTCCTGTTCAATCCGAAGGTCGGCGAGATTCTGAAGCTTGTGCCGCCCGGAAGTTCCCACGTGAGTAACGGACCCAGGTAATGCGCCGTCCCTCGGAATCCGAACTGATGCCAGTCGCCCAAGCCACCATAGAGCTCGGCGCCAGCCTTGAAATTTTCGCGGCAGAAAGCGCAGGGTGTCGGAGACGCGGCCAGCGCCAAAGGCCGGCTCACGCCGGCGGCGTAGCCGAATTCCCAGGGGACGTTCGTCAGGTTCTTCTCGCCGATTAAATTCTCAGAGACGTTCCACCCCTTGTAATTGCTGGACAGAATCAGCTTGGCTTCGACCTCGTGCCTCTTCTCCGTACGCGCCGAGTGGTTCGGAGCCCCTAGATCGTCGACCGAATCGTGGTTAACTACCTCCAGGAATGTCTTGTCGGCGCCGTTGATATCCTCAAACTCCACGTAGAGCACGGGATTGATCCAGTGGTGGCCCGCCAGGGGCCGGAAGCGGTTTTCCCAGCGGAAGCCCGTGAAGATGGTGCTGTCCCGCCGAGTGCTCTGGCTATCCAGGTAGAATTCAGTGGTCCACCAGCCTTTCGCGCCGTACTCAAATTCCGTCGATGACCCGACGAAGGCCCGGTTCCGTTGCGGCAGGCCAACCACGGGGTTGAACGATAGCTCAAAGTTCCCCGGCTCTTCCATCTGATCGTCGTAGGTGACGAAGTAGGGCTTCTCAGCCTTGGCGGACTGGGGAAATTCAGCGCCAGTGAGGCAGGCGAGAGTGGTCAGGAACAGTCGCCGGATCAATTCTTCTCTTAGTGCCATGGTGTGTCAGGCAGGTTTTGGATCTTGTTTTTCGGCGAGGGGCGCGGGCTCCTGCGCGTCTTTCTTAGTGATTAAATTCATAGCGGCCTGATATACCCTGGAACGCAATTGATAACGCTCGCTCGCGCGCGTGATGTAGCGCACGGCGATTTCGACGCCGCCGCTAACCGGCTTTACATTGATGGCAGGAGCGGCGGACAGCGCCCTCATGTCTCGGGAACGCGCGGCATGCTGCCATTCCTTTTCCGCTTGACCCGCGCTCTCTCGAGTGGCCTCCAGCACGGTCTTTTGAATGGCTTCCACGATTGGGTACGGATTCTGGCTAGACGCCAAGGCCAGTGTCAGTTCGTCCCAAAGCCACTGGCCGGAAGTGGAAAAATTGAAGTAGTGGCCCTCGATGGCGAAACTATTGGTGAACGTAACACGTCGCCCGGTCGGATGTCCAGAGTCGGTCCAGTTGCCGGTTTCCAGCAATACGGTATGAAACATTCCGAGCTCGACTACTTCCCCGGTTACCCCGTTAATTTCCACCCAATCACCCAGGCGAATCCCATTTCTTCCCATCAGAACGAACCAACCCACAAAGCTTACGATGAAGTCTTTCAGCGCCACCGTAAGACCTGCGCCGGCAAGTCCCAAGAAAGTCCCCAACTGGCCCGGCGGACCGAAAATCACCAGCAGGATCAGACCCAGGGCAATGATTTGCAACCCGGTGCGTATTACCGCGTGGAGAGTGTCGGCCTGACGGCGGTCCAATCTGACTTTGTTGAGAAGGCGTTTTAGCCAGCTATCGAAGAAAATCCCGATCAACAAGATAGCTACAATGACAGCAGAACCTGACAACCCCCTATGAACTATGGTTCGTTGCTTTCGAGCGACCACTTCGATCCACCTTCCGTACGTTTCGGCCAGTTGCTTCTGATCCTCGATGTGCTCCTCACAGTTGGTAAGAGCTCGCACCACGACTGAGCGGCGTTTCGCAGCACGGACGAGTTCAGCCGAAGTGTCACGGGTAGAGACGATAGAATTTGCCCCAGCGGGACGTGAAGACCCGCCCCCAGGTCTTCCCGCAACTTCTTGTGTCTTGGTTTTGAGGCTCGATTCAAGAGCGTCGCGCTTTGTTGTGAACGCGACCGCTTCCGATTCTGCATCTTGTTTGGCCTGCCGCAATTGCAATGTCTTCTCGCGCAGCTCCGACCATTGCTGGTAACGGTGAACTAGGCCGCGTAGATCGGGCGGAGTGGCAGTATTGACGGTCGCGCTGTCGGCCACACGCGAGGCGGCCTCGTGCTCCTTCATCAACTGCTCGATTCGGCCTTGGCTGTCACCACCAGCACGGATTAACTCCTGCTCTGCGTTGTCCACCTCATCCTGATCGAGCTCCAGCTGGACTTTCGCTTGTTCCAGTTGATCCTCGAGGCTGTCCTTTTTTGCGCCGGTCGCCTTTGCCGACGCGGCCGTAAGTTGCGCGACCCGTACCTTGTCTCCGTCCAGAGATTTCTCCGCGTTTTGCAGCCTGGCTTGGCTCTGTTTCGCTTCGGCGCTCAACACGGCCGGGTGCTCTTGGGCTTCCCACACCCCTGCCGCAAACGCCAAGTCCATCTCGCGATCACCGAGGCGCAGGGCCTCCTGTGCCAATGGCAATTCGTCCTCACTAGTAGACATTTGCGCCAACCGAAGGGCGGTATAGAGAGGCGTCTGATCAATCGCAGACCCATGCGCCGCTTGGGACAGCTGGCCCCCCGGGGTTATTCGCGATGTTGTCGTCGACCTGCCAGTCCGATACAATCCGTAGGCGATAACTCCTAGCAGTAGGATCAGCGTGATCGTTGCAATTTGTTTCCTGGTCTTCATCGGCCTCGGCGACACTTCTCTACTCTATTATGCAGCCAAACTGAGCGATTCAGTTCAAAAGAGAATCGTTTCGATGAAAACAGCGCAATTTCAGCAACTAAAGGAATGACGCTGCCTCTCCCGGACTTGCAGTTCCCGTCCTGCGGCCGCTTTGTACCTCTGGGGCCGCCCAACCGAAGCGCTGCTGGCGGCCATCACCCGCGTTGACTTCAGGCATTCCGCTGCCAGGACTCGCTTGGTCCGGGTAGGCCAGAGCCCCGGCCCAACCATCTCGCTGCTCGCAGCCGTGCTGCGCAGCTCTGGCCTTGAGATTGTCGGGGCCGCTTCCGGCAGTGTCCCTCCGCGCGACGTCATGCTCGACGCCTACCATCAGCTCATGGCCCGCGCCGCCAGCGGCGCGCTTCGAGTCGACACCGAGCGGGTCCCACTCGCCGAGATCGAGGCTGCCTGGCAACGCCCAGACCCGACCGGCCGCAGGCTGGTCATTGTCCCATGACCGGCCCTCATTAGTTAGCTTGTCTGACGGGAATGCAGCGAGTAGCGGAAGATTCGCTTTTGAAATCTTGGGTAGTGTCCTAAAATCCCTTGAGAGGAATTAGTTGAGGTGCTTTCTCGCTTCTTGATGGTACTGGTTCAAGAGGGCAAAGTACGTCCCCTTGTCTATCTTCGCCTTGTCGAGTGCTGACATCATAATTTCAACTGCCACAAGGTTCTCGCGTTTTGGCACCGGTACCTTTAGGGTCTTGACTCATATTTCGGCGCAGGTTAAGTTAGCTCCTAACGATGGCTGACGCTGGACCGGCAACGAGACGTGTTTTAACCGGGCGAAGGGTAGAGCCTCCCTCGGTCTCCTCTCTAACTGAAAAGAAATTAATCCCATTCGGGTGGTATGGCGGGAAGTTTTCGCATCTCGCTTGGCTGCTGCCCCTTCTGCCTTCGTGCCATCACTATTGTGAGCCTTTCGCAGGGTCGGCAGCGGTCCTTCTCAACCGCGAGCCGTCGCTAGTCGAGACCTACAACGACTTAGACGGCGAAGTCTGTAATTTCTTCCGTGTACTCAGGGACGAAAAAGAGAAGCTTGTTCAAGCCGTCGGCCTTACACCGTTCTCCCGTGAGGAGTTTGCCCTTGCTTGCAAACTTGACCCGGCCTTACCGCCCTTGGAACGAGCACGGCGCTTCTACATCCGGGCCCGTCAGGTCCGGTCTGGTCTGGCGCAGACTGCCTCTATTGGACGGTGGGCTAACTGCAAGGATACGAGCCGCGCAGGAATGAGCGGGGTCATAAGCCGCTGGCTCGGTGCCGTGGAAATGCTTCCGTACATCGCTGAAAGGTTACTCCGTGTACAAATTGAGAACCGCCCCGCCGTTGATGTAGTTCATCTCTACGATTCGCCCGCGACGCTCTTTTACTGCGACCCCCCTTATGTCCACGAGACACGAGGAGATTCCAAAGCCTACAAGCATGAGATGACCGATGAGGAACATCGTCGCCTAGCCAAGGTGTTGGGCTCCTGCCGTGGCATGATCGCTGTCTCAAACTACCAATGTGCATTGATGGACGAGTTATATCCTGGGAAGAAGTGGAAAAAGACCATCATGCCTGAGATGACGAACCACGCCACCAAGGGAAAGAGAACGGAGGTTCTCTGGACGAACTACGAGCCGAAAAAGGTAAGAAAGACGGATGGCGGCGACAACGGATGGCTGTTTCAAGATTCTGCGTGAGTCGTATGAGCGTGCGCTCAAGCACCTTGACCAGCCATTCCCCACAGATAAAAAAATCTTGAAGTGCATTGAGACCGTGACCCTTTGCCTTAGAAACCGGGCAGGTGTCAGGGCGCTGCTCGCGTGTGCGCTGGCGAAGATCGACAAGTCGAAACTCGATATCCGTAAGCCCTACACAGACATTGCCGGTGACGATGGAACAACCTCTTATTCTGGCCGAGCATACGACGAAACCTATTTGGACGTTCTGAAAGAAAACCCCTACGACTTGCCGATTAACGCGACGACCGCCTTTCTGACGCCTGGGTTTCGCACCAAGAACATAACTCTCTCGCGGGATGTCGAGTTGGAGGGTCGCCCTGCGGAAATGTACGAGGCGTTTCTTCATTTGCTCGACGACATCCACAAGGGCCGTGTGTCGGCTGAGACCGTGATGGATGAGACGATGCGTCTGCTCATCCTCGAACGGAATAAGCGGAAGGCCGCTATTGAAGAGCTTCTCAAGGACATACTCCACACTGGTGACAGGTTACCGCTGTCAGTCGAAGACACGGTTACGCTCCTGCATCAACACCTTGAATGTAAAAATTCGTCTCGTCTTCCTGTCCTGATTGTGGCAGCGGCATACCGAACAGCTCAAGACCGGATAGGCGAGAGAGTTCTGCATCTGCATCCCCATAACGCAACAGGCAGACGGGAGCGGCTGGGGATATAGAGATCACCCTGATTAATGACGATAACGTTGCGACGGCTTACGAGATGAAAATGAAAGTTGTAACCGAGGGGGAGATCAAGAGAGCGGTAGAGAAAGTGAAGCGGGACAAGCAAAGCATTCAGCACTACGTATTCGTAACGACGGACCAGATCGACAAGGACGTGAAGGAGTATGCCGCAGGTTTATACGAGCAATTGGGCGGAACAGAGATAGCCATTCTCGATTGTTTGGGATTTATCAGCCATTTCCTGCACGTGTTCCATAGGCTGAGAACTGAGTTTCTGAACACCTATCAAAAACTCCTTCTGGCAGAGCCGGACAGTGCCGTCAGCCACACTCTTAAGCAAGCCTTCTTGACCTTACGCAAGGCAGCCGAGGGAGCAAATTAATCGGCTTTCTTCAAGCGATTTTAGGACACTACCAAATCTTGCGGTTTTTCCACCCGGAAGGGCCCAGGCCGCAACTCCAAAGCTTGCCCTTGACCGAAGCGAAGGGAGCGGAAGTTGCGCTACAGGCTTCCCGAGCCGGAATTAGGAGACCTTCTTCTCAGGCTTCGAGTCCTTGTCTACATTCTGCTGGTGTTCCTTCTCCTCAGCGTTCTGCAGGAACCGGACCCGGTCCATGATCTGTTTGGCGATCAACGGGGCAGCTCGGACGCCGTCCCATGCGATCGCTTTGCCAGCCCCCAGGATCACCCCGCTCGACGGCTGCACCAGGCGATAGGTGAAGTCCCAGGTGAGCGGCTTGCGGCTGAGCTCGATGAGGAGGTCGGCGGCGTGCGGGTCTTCCACCATCATGAGCTTGCCTCCTTTGAACTCCGGGGTCTTGAAAAGCATCTTTTCCAAGGGTTCGGGAGGAAACTCCGGATTGCCGAGCACGCAAATGGTGCGCGCCGAACGCATAATCTCGGCGGGGCTACGCGGCGGCTCCGTCCGCTGAGCGACGCTCGAGTCGGGCCCGCGTCGGCGCAGATCGAGGTTCCTTGCGGAGCCGAGCGCGAGCCCGTCCACTCGGTTGG
>QHZK01000231.1 GCA_003224635.1 Acidobacteriota bacterium
AATCATGAAAAGACTGGCATTGCCGCTCATCGCTCTTTTGATTCTGACGTCAGCCGGTTGCAGCGGGGAGAAGACGAGCACGATCGCTCCCTCGACCGACCAATCGGCAGCGACCGCGTCTGCGAGCGCGGCGCAGGCTTACACCGGTGAGATCATGGACAGCTCCTGCGCCATGATGGGGGGTCACGAATCCATGATGAAGCAGGCGGGCGCCAAAGACGCCAAGGAATGCACCGTCAAGTGCGTCGCAGCCGGCGGCAAATATGTCCTGTACGACGCTGGGACCAAAACCTCCTACCAGCTCGACGACCAGTCCAAGCCCAAGGACTTCGCCGGACAGAAGGTCAAGGTCACCGGGACCTTGGACAGCACGACCAACACCATTCACGTTCAAAATATCGAGAGCGCCTGACCGGCGGGGCACCAGAACCATTGGAACCTGAATGCGGGCGCGCCTGCGTGCTGGCCGCTCGCGCGCGGACGCCCGCCCGATGGGGCCCCAATACGGTCAGGCCCGAATGTGGTCAGGATCAACCACCTCTGGATTCGCGTAGTGGTGTCGAATGACACTACCGCCCGGATTCCCGTTTGACTCGCGCGGCTGGGACAGCTATGATGAACTCCATCAGACCGGGGTAGTGGCTTACATCGAATGCAGCGTTTAGGCGGACCAGAAGGGGGGTTCGTATGTTGCGCAAGCCTTGCGGCATTGTTGCGTGTCTCAGCCTTTGTGTAGCGGCCCTCGCCGCAGCCGCTCTCGGGCAAAGTCCTCCGCCTTTGAAGGCTCCCAGTCTTTCCACTGCCCCCGCTGAGGAGTTGATGCGCGTCTACGGTCAACTCCGCTCGCTCCAGGGGAGCGACCAATCGGGCGTTGCGGAGAACGTGGCCTGGAAGCGCGACGCGGGCACGTTTACTTTCAAAGATGGAAAGATCGCGTTCGCGGCGCCGGTAGCGGGCCGCGTGCTCGCCGCAGTCTTCACCGGCCAAGGAACTTTCGAGCTCGATCCGCCCACCGCCGTCGACAAGCGCCAGATCGCCCGCTTCGCCAAGGGCCCCAAGCTCGAGGACGATTTCCGCGAAGCCGTGTTCTTCTTCACCGACAATTCCTGGGACGAGCTCCAAAAGCTGGTGAGGGTCAGGCCGGGCGGGGACGCGCAGGCGGCGACGAAAGCGATCGGGTCGGCGGAGACGAAATACCAGGAGAGCTTCAACGACTGGTGGGCGAACCAGGCCAAGGACAATCCGCCCATGCGGAACCTCGCCGCGCGCATGCTCGCCGACCTTACCGATCCCTCGAGCCGCGGCTTCTTTCTCGCTGATATCAAGACGGAGCACCACGACGAGCTGCTCTACCAGATCAGTTGGAACCGCGACCCGCTGCTCTTGCCGCGCTTCAGTTCGGACGAAGAGGTCATGCTGGTGCGCCGCAAGCGGGGCGAGTATTTCGAGTGGTGGTCGGGCTTCCACCTGGCCGAGGAATACGCCCGCACGCCGCATCCCGAGCACCGCACGCTCCTGGCGCACTGCCGCGAGGAGCGCATCGACGCCGAGGTCAGCAAGAGCAACCACGTTTCGGCGACGGCAGCGATGGAGTTCGAAGTCCCAAGCAGCCCGGCGCGAGTCCTCCCGCTCAGCCTGGACGGGGTATTGCGAATCTCCGCCGTCACCGATGAGTCGGGCAAGAAACTCAGCTTCATCCAGGAAGACCGAAAGCTCGATAGCGACCCCTGGGTGGTCCTTCCCGAACCCGCCGCAGCAGGACGCGTCTACAGGATAAAAATCGCTTACGATGAGGACTCGACGCGCGACAGCCGCATCATCCACCAGGAGGGACAGGGGCTCTACTTCGTCGGGGCGCGCGAGTCCTGGTACCCGAGCTTTGGCGCCTTCGATGACCGCACCCACTTCAAGCTGCACTTCACCTCGCCCAAGAAGTTCAAGTTCGTGGCCACGGGCCGCCTTGTCAGCTCCGACAAGACTAAAGATGGCGTTGAGAGCGAATGGGAATCCGAGATTCCTTACAGCGTCGTCGGGTTCAACTATGGCGACTTTGTGGACAAGAGCCAGTCCGACGACAAGTTGACCGTCACCGCCTACGCCGGCAAAGAAGTGCCCGACCAACTCAAGAGCCTGAACGCCGCCATCGACATCGCGGACCTCGCGCAAGGCCCGGGAGGGAGTCACGACACGGCAGCCCAGTACGGCATTTTGCAGGGTGGATTCAACACGGCAGCGAACGCAAAGTACGCTGCGGGAGAGAGCTACCAGGCGTTCAAGCTGTTCGAAAACTACTTCGGACCTCTGCCTTTCAAGTCCATCTCTGTGACTGAACAGCCAGTGCGCGGTTTCGCCCAGAGCTGGCCGACCCTGATCTTTCTGTCCTATGACTCGCTCCTCGACGCCACCACGCGCAACAGCCTCCGCCTTCAGGACTCGGCGGAGGCGCGCGAATATTACAACGTCGTGGCCATCCACGAGATGTCGCACCAGTGGTGGGGACACATGATCGGCTGGAAGACCTACCACGACCAGTGGCTTTCCGAAGGCTTCGCGGACTTCTCCGCCGCACTCTATCTGAAGACCTTCGACCCCAAGAAGTTCAAGGGCTTCTGGGACCTAAAGCGCAAATGGCTGCTGAACAACAACCAGGCCGGTCGCCACCCAGTTGACGTGGGCCCGGTCTGGCTGAACTTTCAACTGGATTCCTATCTGGAGCCTCGAAACTCTTACTTTCTGAGGTACTTCAAGGGCGCCTACATCCTCGAGATGCTGCGCACACTCATGGAGGACCCGAGGTCCCAGAATCCTGACGCGCGCTTTATCGCCATGATGCGCGATTTCGTCACGACCTATACGGCGAAGAACCCCTCCACCGAGGACTTCCGCCGCGTGGTCGAGAAGCACTTCGGCGAGCCGATGGGCTGGTTCTTCGACGAGTGGGTCTACGGGACGGAGACTCCGCATTACGACTTCAGCTACGACCTCAAGGACGGTGGCCAGGGCAAGACCATCCTGCACGTATCGCTCGCCCAGTCGGAGGTGTCCGATTCGTTTGCCATGAGGGTGCCTCTCTACGTCCAGGTCGACGGAACGCCCAGGCGTCTGGGGATGCTGAGCGTCAAGGGGTCGAGCACTGCCACCGCTGACGTGCCGCTGCCGCTCCGCCCGGAGAAGGTGACAGCGGATGAATACCACAGTATTCTCTGCACCATGAAGCAGTGAGCAGCGCGACCTCGCGCCTGAAAACGCAAGAGCGGGCGGGACGCCCGATATCCCACCCCACTCGGAAATTTCTACCTTCACCGTGAAACATTTGACCTGAAAGTCTGCGGGCGCAACCACTCAAAATATATACACATAGTTGATAACAACTAAGTTAAGTAGTCCGACCCATTTGGCCTATGCCGTGCTCTACTCAAACAGAAGCTCCCGACGACAGCGAACTATTCGCGAAGCACCTGGGATCAAAGGGATTAGCGAGAAAAATACGATTTTGGACAGGAGAGGATTCTTTATGAGACCGAAAATACAGCTTACCGCCGCCGGGGTCGTGATGCTGGGCCTGCTCTTGACGAGCGCCTGCCACAGCGGGTCGGACAACAACGCGCAGGCGGCCAGCAACGGTGAGCCGGCGGGCTGGCTCGGGAAGCTCACCCACAGCGAGAAGCCCATCACGATTCCGGAGCAAACGCCGATCGAGGTGCGGCTGGTCGACACCGTGGGCTCGGCGCGAAACCGGAGCGGGGACACGTTTCAGGCGACGCTCGAGGAACCCATCGAGCGGAATGGAGCTGTTGTGGTTCCGCGCGGCGCGAACGTTACAGGCAGGGTCGTAGCGGCGCGACCGTCCGGACACCTGGAGACGCCTGCCGAACTCTCCGTCACTCTGAGCTCGCTTGAGTCCGGGGGAAAGAGTTACGAGATTGCGACTTCTACACATAGCTGGCGCGGCGCTTCCCACAAGAAGCACGACGCGAAGTGGATTGCCGGTGGGGCGGGAGCAGGCGCCCTGATCGGACTCTTGGCCGGCCATGGTAAAGGCGCGGCGATCGGCGCCGGCGTAGGGGCCGGAGCAGGGACCGCCGGGGCGTACGCCACCGGCAAGAAGGACATCACACTAGGCTCGGAGACGCGCCTGCGCTTTGTGCTGCGCCGGCCGCTTACGGTCGCGAAAGCCGGATAATTTTCTCCGCGTCATTACTGCCGAAACTGCCCTCCAAGAAGACCGGGACCCGGGGCTCGGGATTCGGGGCTCGGGAAAGCGAAGCCCGAAACCCGAGCCCCGAATCCCGAACCCCGGTTCTTAACGGGCCACCAGTCTCTTCGCCACGGCCAAGAGGACCTCGCGGTCAGCCTCCTCGGTTCGAGCCGCCAGGTCTTTCAGCGTCAGGAAGAAACGCGCTCCCGACTCCGCTTGATCGTTTTCTCCCGCCAGCTCTTCCGGGGTGCGGTGTGGAGTCAGATTCGGCGTGGGTGGCGGCTCCTCGCCCGTATAGAAGAAGCGGTACACCGGGACATCCAGCGCCGCCGCGAATCGTTCGAGCGTCTCCAGTGAAGGTACCGTGTGCCCATTCTCGACCCGGGAGATATAACACCTGAGCAAGCCGGCGCTTTGTTCGATGTCCCCCTGAGACAGCCCCCGCTGCTCGCGCAATTGACGAATTCGTGCTCCGATCATCGACATGCAAAACTCCCTCCCCGCTTAGAACGCGGCCGATGCTGCTCGCTTTCAGCCATCATTGACGAACTGATTGTGCACTGGGGGTACGAAATGAGCAATGGTACGACGGAGCCAGTACCAAAGTACTGGAAGAATAGAAGTCAGGAGTTCAGAAGCCAGAAGGTCCTTGACGAGACCTGCGACAGCCCGCTCGCCGGCAAGAGAGATTCTGACTTCTGACTTCCGCCCTACCCCAGCGCCATCGTCAGCAGCGCCATGCGGACGTAGAGGCCGTTCTGAGCCTGGCGGAAATAGGCGGCGCGCGGGTCCTCGTCCACCTCCATGGTGATCTCATCGAGCCGGGGCAAGGGGTGCATAACAATGGCGTTCGGCTTCATCAAACGGAGGGAAGCTTGGTTGATGACGTAGACCCCCCGGCACCTCTCGTAGTCCGCGCTGCGGTCGCCGAAGCGCTCTTTCTGTATTCGCGTCTGGTAAACGACGTCGACCTCCGGCAAGACCTTCTCGAGTTCGGTTTCCTCGGTGAACCAGACGTGGTGTTCGCGCAGATGGTCGAGGATGTCCTGCTTCATCTTCAGGAGCGGGGGCGCAACGAAGTGAATTTTGACGTCGCGGTACTTGCTCAAGAGGTAGGCCAGCGACCGGACGGTGCGGCCCTGCGCCAAGTCACCGACCATGGCGATCCGCAAGCCCTCGATGGCGCCAATCTCCTTGCGGATCGTGTAGAGGTCGAGCAGCGCCTGCGTCGGGTGCTGGCCCACGCCGTCCCCCGCATTGATCACGGGTATCCGCGAGACGGCGGCGGCGCGCTTGGCCGCGCCCACCTCCTGGTGGCGCAGCACGATCACGTCCGAATAGGCGTTCATGATGCGGATGGTATCTTCCAGCGTCTCACCCTTGGCGACGGACGAGAACTCGGCGGCGTTTTCCGTGGAAATTACGCGGCCGCCCAGGCGATGCATGGCGGTCTCGAACGAAAAACGGGTGCGCGTCGAGGGTTCGTAGAACAGCGTCGCCATGACGCGCTTCTGATAGTCGAGGACGCCGCCGTCGGCCACCACGCCCTCCATCTCCTCGGTGACTTGAAAGAGCTCCGCCAGAGTAGCAGGATCGAACTGCTGCGCTTCGATGACGTGATGCAGCTTCATGGGCGCCTGGGACCCTCCTCATCAGCTATTCGCACTATGGTAGCGCATTCGAGTGGAAAGGGTCTCAGCGAACCGGATGGCTGGCGGGATGTAGAGACGGCCCTCTAGGCCGCCTCAGGAAAGGACACACTCCAGGGGAAGTCTCGAAAGGGGAGAGACTCGAAAAGGTAGAGACGTTCCACC
>QHZK01000232.1 GCA_003224635.1 Acidobacteriota bacterium
TTCCCCATTTTGGCCTTGCGTATTTCGGTCTGCTTTTCGCAAACTGCCTTTTCTTAATTCTGCTGCTGATTTCTGCGGGACTCCTGTGGAGGTTAAACAGGACAGGTCTATTTCTGATGATAGCGGCGCTCGTGTCGGAATTGGTCTTCTTTGCTTGGGCTGGACACGTTATCTTCCCCCTTCAGGTCAGAGGCTGCCGGTCAAGAGATTTGATGATGGGGGCCGCTGGGCTGGGGTCAGCCTTTCTTTCACCGCTACTCCCTCAGATTTACACAGCGTATCCGATAGTCGCCGGCATCCTGCTGTTTCTAGGGTATCCATCTCTCCGTGCTCCGGGTGGATCTGGCGATCTGAGCACCACCGCCCCAAAGGATTCCCATCCGACGAACAAGAAAACTATAGTGCTCTTTCGGATCCTCGCGGTTCTTACGGGACTCGAAGACGGCATTGGTCTTTGCTCTGCTGCTCTGTTCGCGGTCACCTTTCCTCTTGTTAATACCTCCTTCCGAGCTGAACTCCCCGATTCTGGTGTGCTGTCTGGGCTCCCGCACTTGCGTCTGATTTTCTGGTCCATGAGCGCCCTGAACTTCATCTTCATCGGCTTCTTGCTCCGATCGGCCGTACTTCTATGGAGGTTGCTATGGCGCGGTGCGCTCCTTTTGATCGCGGTTCTTTGCTGCGAGGTCCTCTACTTCCTTCTCCTCCGGGAATCGTCCGCATTTCTGCACTCCGCCGGCGACGGATTGCGGAAAACTGTCGGCGATACGCTGGCAACGCTGGGTGGAGCCGGTAATATGGGGCTGAGCATTCAGATTCTCACAGCCTTTCCGCTAATCGCCGGCGTCCTCATTCTCTTGTTATACCTAAACCTGGGAAGTTCAGAGAAAGGCCATGTCATGGCTTGAGTGCCGTGCGCTTTGGCGGTAATTAGGATGGGCAGGCAGCTCGCGCGTATCGCATTCATGGGGCAGGATGAGAGAAGCGTGGAGTTATGGGATGCACGGAGCTGCATAAGCTTTCGACATAAATTAAGAACTTCGACGTGATTGATCCAGTTCATGCTTGATCTGATCTGCGCGCGCCGCGTGCCTGCCGTGAAGATCGCTGGGACTGCGGTTGAGCGCGCGACCGGTTAGCGATACACTGGAGTCTGAGGAGATAAGGACATGAAGAGGAGGAGTGCGCTTCGAGTAGCCTGGGCGCTTTTACTCACTTTCGGGCTTCTGGCCTGGAATACGTTTCCCGCCGCCAGCGACGCTACCAAGACCACCACCGGGACCGCCACCGGCGAGCACTGGGAGATCTCCGGCGACTTGACCGAAGCGTGCACGTGCGCCGTTCCCTGCACCTGCAACTTCGGCGGCGGGCCTTCACCGCGGCACTATTGTTACGCTCTGTTCTCCCTCGACATTCAGAAGGGCCATTACGGCAAGGCCAAACTGAATGGCCTGCGTCTGGCGGGCACTCACGGCAAGAAGGCCGACGTGTGGTACATCGACGAGCGCGCCAGTCCCGAGCAGGCCTCGGCGCTCAAAGCTATCGCGCGCCGTCTGCTCAAGGACCCAAAAAAGAAGGTCTACGTGGAGACCGCGCGCATCACACAGGAGGTGGGTGAGAAAGGCAACCGTCTCGAGGTCGGCGAGCGGGGAGGCTTCGAGGCTGACTACATCATGGGACTGGACAAGAAAACCCCGGTCGTAGTCGAGAACAACACTTCCTGGAATATTCCCCGCTCGATCAAGGGGAAGACCAAGAGGCTGCACTACAAGGACCGGCACGGCAACAAATTCGACCTGAAGGAAACCAACTCGAACCAGGGCAAGTTCGATTGGACCGACCAGACGCCGGTCTACTTCTAAAGAGGACGACGTGAATTGTAAGCGGCGCTTGATGAGCGCCGACCGGCGGTCCCTTCCAGGGCAGGCTTCGACCGCCGCTACAGTAACGGGAGTGCAGGCATGAAAGAAGCTGTTATCGTATCCATCGCGCGTACGGCGGTCGGCAAGGCGCCCCGCGGCGCGCTGCGAAATACCCGCCCGGACGACATGGCTGCGGCGGTGATCAAGGAAATCGTCGGGCGCGTGCCGGGCCTCGGTCCTGGCGAGATCGAGGACGTGATTCTGGGCTGCGCGATGCCCGAGGCGGAGCAGGGAAATAACGTGGCCCGCATCGCTTCGCTGCGCGCCGGGCTGCCGGTCACCTGCTCGGCGATGACCATCAATCGATTCTGCTCCTCCGGCCTGCAGGCTATCGCCCTGGCCTCGGAGCGCATCATGGCCGGCTTTGCCGACGCCATTGTCGCGGGCGGCACCGAGAGCATGAGCATGATCCCCATGGGCGGGTTCCACTTCTCTCCGAATCCCTACCTGATGGACCACTATCCCGACTCCTACCTCAGCATGGGGCTGACGGCGGAAAACCTGGCGCGCAAATACCAAATCACCCGCGAGCAGGCGGACCAGTTTTCGCTCCGCAGCCACCAGCGGGCGCTCGACGCGATTGCCGGTTGCAAGTTCAAGGAGGAGATTATCCCCCTGGAAGTGATCGAAGTGAGCCTGAACGGGAAAGACAAGCCGCAGACGCGCAAGATCGCCTTCGACACCGACGAAGGCCCCCGGCGCGATACCTCGCTCGAAGCGCTGGCCAAGCTCAAGCCCGCGTTCCACGCGCGAGGCGCGGTCACGGCCGGCAACTCCTCGCAGATGAGCGACGGCGCGGCGGCGGCGGTCGTGATGTCGGCGGAAAAGGCCCAAGCGCTGGGCGCAAAACCCCTGGCGCGTTTCGTCGCCTTTGCCACCGCAGGCACGCTGCCCGAAGAAATGGGCGCCGGGCCGGTCTACGCTATCCCCAAGGCGCTGAAGCTCGCGGGACTGAAACTCGCCGACATCGATTTGGTCGAGCTGAACGAAGCGTTCGCCGCGCAGGCGCTTTCCGTGATTCAACTGGCCGGCCTCGATCAAGAAAAGACCAACGTCAACGGCGGCGCGATTGCCCTCGGTCATCCGCTCGGCTGCACCGGCGCCAAGCTGACCGCCACGCTGCTCGGGGAAATGAAGCGGCGCAGGGCCCGCTACGGCATGGTCACCATGTGCGTGGGCGGCGGCATGGGCGCGGCGGGGATTTTTGAGAACCTGCAGTGATTCTGATTTTGATTGAGGAGAGTTCGCACATTTGAGCGAAGCCGCCCGCCATGTCATTCTGAGCGGAGCGCAGCGTAGCGAAGCTTGCCCTTGAGCGCAGCGAAGGGAATCTCGCTCTGGATTTGGCCGGACGAAAAGCCCGAAGGGTGAATTTGTGGATTCGTCCGCTTTCACCCGATGACGGCTACGCTGCAACCTGCCACAATTGGAAACGGGAAAGATACGGCCCATGAAAACATATTACGTGCACACCGTGGCCAACCAATTCCGCACTCTGTACATTGGCGTGACCGGCAAGCGTGAAGTTCGGGCAGAGGAAAGTTCAGGGCGAGATTCTTCGCTACGCTGCGCTCCGCTCAGAATGACATGCAAGAAGATTTTTCAGCAACCTTCTACTGCTAGCCCGAGAGGACTGAGAGGCGATAATTGCCCACAGCATCGACTAAGGCATTCATCAAAGGCGGGAGCTTCTTGATCGAGGAGCGCTCGCCGGAAGAGATTTTCACCCCCGAAGACATCACCGACCAGCACCGCCTGATCCGGCAGACCGCTCGCGAGTTCGTGGAACAAGAGATTTTGCCTCGCGTGCACGAGATCGAGGAGAAGAAGCCGGGCCTGCTGCGCGAGCTTCTGAAGAAGGCGGCGGACGTGGGGCTCTGCGGCACCGACGTTCCCCAAAAGTACGGAGGGCTCGAGCTCGACAAGATCTCCTCCATCATCGTTTCCGAGGAGATGGCGCGCGACGGCTCCTGGGCGGCGACCCTGGGCGCTCAGGCGGGCATTGGCATCCTTCCCATCGCTTTCTTCGGCACGGAGGGCCAGAAGGTCCGATACGTCCCCAAGCTCGTAACCGCCGAGTGGGTCGGGGCCTATTGCCTGAGCGAAGCTACGTCGGCCTCTGATGCGCTGAATTGCAAGGCCAAGGCGGTGGTGAGCGCGGAGGGCAAGCACTACATCCTGAACGGGACCAAGCACTGGATTACCAACGGCGGGATCGCCGACGTGTACATCATCTTCGCCAAGGTGGATGGCGAAAAGTTCACGGCCTTCATTGTGGAGCGCGCCTTTCCGGGGGTTTCGCCCGGCGCGGAAGAACACAAGATGGGAATTCGAGGGTCCTCGACGACGCCTGTCAACCTCGAGAACGTTCCTGTTCCTGTCGAAAACGTGCTGGGCGAGATTGGCAAAGGCCATCAGATCGCTTTCAACATCCTGAACATGGGGCGGCTGAAGCTGGGCGCGGGCTGCGTGGGCGGCTGCCGGTTCCTGGTGGCGGAAGCGGTCAAGTGGGCCAAGGAGCGCGAAGCCTTTGGCCACAGGATCGCGGACTTCGGGTTGATCAAGGAAAAGCTCGGCGAGATGGCCATCCGCACTTACGCCATCGAAAGCATGTCCTATCGCACGACGGGCATGATCGAGAACCTGCTCGAAGGGATCGACCAGGGCGCTCCGACAGCCGCGAGGCAGATCCTGGAGGCGCTCCAGCAGTATGCCGTCGAATGCTCCATCCTGAAGGTCGCGGGCACGGAAACCTTGCACTTCGTCACCGATGAGACCGTGCAGATTTACGGCGGGTACGGCTTTTCGAGCGACTATCCCGTGGAGCGGGCGTTCCGCGACCAGCGCGTCAACCGCATTTTCGAGGGCACGAACGAGATCAATCGCCTGCTGATTACCGATATGCTGATGAAGCGGTCGAGGAAAGGCGAGCTCGGGCTGATTGCCGCCGCCGAGAGACTGCTGGATGAAATTTTGAGCCTGCCGACGGTGGAAGGGTCCGAGGCCGAGGGACCGCTGGCGGAAGAAGCCGCGCTCGTGGGAGGCGTAAAGAAAGTGGCGCTGCTGGTGGCGGGCAGCGCGGCCCAGAAATACATGCAGGCGCTGGCCGACGAGCAGGAGGTGATCGGCATTCTCAGCAACCTGGTGATGGAAGTCTACGCCATGGAAAGCGTCCTGCTCCGCACCCTGAAGAAGATCGGCAGGAGTTCGGCGACGGACTGCGCGACCGAATGCGACGCAGCGCGCTCGTACATCTACGATGCCGCCGACCGCATGGAACTGGGAGCGCGCCGGGCGCTCGCCCGCATCGCCGAGGGCGATACGCTGCGCGCGCAACTCGCCGTGCTCAGGCGGTTCCTGCGCCGGACGCCACCCGACTCGATCGAGCTCAAGCGGCGCGTTGCCAACCGCGCCATCGAGCTTCAGCGCTATCCGTTCGCCTAGTCTCCCAAGTCACCCGACAGGAAGTCGAGGCTTTCGCGGCCGGCAAGTCACTTCAGGACCACGTTCCCGAGGCACCCGCGATTCTCGCCGTCGGCGTCAAGCACGCGGACGCTCACGCGGAAAGCGCCTGGGGGCGCCGGTGCCACTTTGTCCAGCCGAAACACCTCGCGCGGGTCGACGGCCTGAAGGGTCTCGCGGCTCAGTTCCTCGCCCATGTTGCTGTAGAAGACCGCTTCGGCGGTCCCGGGCACAAAAACCCCGAAGACTCCCTTGACAGTGGCGCGCCTGCCTTCGACGCTGGCGGAAAGCGGTTCGCTGATGGCGCCCGCCCAGACCGCGTCGTGGATGGGGTTCGGCGCGCGGGTCGGCGACCAGTGGACGGTGAAGTCGTACTCTTCTCCCGGGTCGAGCGCCGCGTAGGGGCTCAATAGTTCTGACTCAAGGAAGTAGGGAGTCTTCTTCGGGTCGTCGGGCAGCGTCTGGTCATACGCCACGCGCGAGATCGTGCCGGGACCGTCGTTCCACGACTCGACCGACGCACTGTCCGGATATTCCGCGCCCGCGAAGTACTTGAAGGTCTCG
>QHZK01000009.1 GCA_003224635.1 Acidobacteriota bacterium
TCGACGAACTGGCGCACCTGTACGTTCAGGGAAAAGTCGAGCGATGACGCGCCAAAACCCGGAATGAACCGGACGGAGGGACCAGGCGTTGCCAACAGCCCCTCGACCCCATCCGTCGCAGCCTTGCTGGCGATATCGAGCAGGACCCTCTCCACCAGATTCGGGTCCGTCCCGTAGGCCACGCTGACGTTCACGGACAGGGACATGCGGGGCTCAGGCGTCGAGTAATTGATGATGACGGCCTTGGCCATGGTGGAGTTGGGAACGACCACCATGTTGTTTCCGAGAGTGCGCATTTTGGTCGAGCGCCAGCCCACCTTCACGACGTATCCCTCCTGGCCGGAGTCCAGTTTGATGTAGTCCTCGGGACTGATGGGGTGGTCGGCCAAAAGATACAAGCCCGCAAACAAATTGCTGAGCGTCTCCTGTAAAGCCAGAGCCACAGCCACGCTGCCCACGCCCAGAGTCGTCCAGACGGCGGTCAGGTGTATGCCGAAGTTCTCGAGGATGATGATGGTCGCGAGCAAGGCAAAGAGCAGGCGGGTGACGAAGGTCGCGGGCTGCGTGACGTGCGACAAAGCCGGCTCCCTCTGGCTCAACCGGCCGAGATACAGAACAACGAGTTTGGCGAGGGCGTAGAAAACCAGCGTGATGCTCAGCGCGGCCGTCAGCTTGGAGCCGAAACGCTCGTATTTCACCGGAAGCTTGAGAACCTCGAAAAGCGTGTAGAGCGCCAGCAGCACGAAGAGGGCGCGGGTCATTGCCGCAACGAATCGCGTCACGGGCTCGAACTCCGGTTTCCGGTGACCCACGCGTCGCACGAACACGATCACGACTCTGGCGGGAAAATAGAAAACCACCAGAATCACAAGGCCGGAGATAAGCGTCGCCCCGAGCCGCTCATACCGGCGCGGCAGCGGGAGCACTTCCAGGCCCGTGTAGAGGGCAGCCAGCAGGAACAGCGGAATGGGCAGCGGCTGCAAGACCGAGAACAACACCTCTCCCCAGGTGTTCTCGAGCTTCGCGGCCCACCTTTTGCAAATCCGTTCGAGGGTTAAGCCGGCGGCGAAGGCGACCAGCAGGAGCACAAGAAGGCCGAGAAGGTACACCACATTCCGAGAAAGGTGGAGCGTTTGCCCCAGGGCCTCAGGCATGTTCTCAGTCTCCTTTTCCGGTTGACGCGACTAAGGATACCCTGCCCAGCCTCGCGCGCGCAATCGCGCTCGGGGTGACGCACACGCCCGGGGCTGACGAAGCGGGGCTGCGGGGCTGCGGGGCTGATGAAGCGTTGACTTGTTTCCTTTCCTGGTGCTAACGTTCTCGCCAGAAGGGGGCGCGTGGGAAACGAAACCGAGTGAGGGTCAAGTGCGAGAAGTGCGGGTGCGCGGCGCCAATTCGTTCACGCGGCATGACGGACGCAAGACGAGGATTTGCCTTTCTGACCTAATACGTTTTTAGTCTGAACAAGATCGGGGCGTGGCGCAGCCTGGTAGCGCGCTTGCCTTGGGCGCAAGAGGTCCCCGGTTCGAATCCGGGCGCCCCGACCAAAATTCTAAGGGTTAACCGCTCCAGGCCATCTCCGGAAAAGTCCAAACTCCTACAAGTCACATTCTCGGGAGAGCGGTTACCACTTTGGAAGCCGCTTCCCACTTCTCGGCCGGAATGGCCCGGGTGTAGATGTTACTACGACGCACAGGGCCGGCGGGTGAGAGAAGGCGGGTGGGAACAGCTACGTCTACGGGCTCAATGGCGAGGTGCTGGCGGAGTACGACGCGGGCGGGAACCTGGTGAGCGAGTACGTCTACTTGGGCGGGCGGCGGACGGCGCGCCGGGACGCTTCAGGCACAGGCGCGGCATACTGCTATTTTGCGGACCACTTGGGGACGCGGGGTGGCGCAGACATCGTTCTGTGATGTCTGCGAAAGTTGGTGCGCCCGAGAGCCGTGCCGCGGCCGCATGCGAGTCAATCGGCGTCCTCAGATGCATTTCCCGGGCGCTCCGCCATCCCAGATTAGCACACTAAAATGAGACAATGGGGACGCGTGGGACGCGCGGGACAAATTATTTGTCCCAAGGAATCAACGAGTTGCCAAGGGAGAAGGCGCGGCGTCTCAATGTTTCCCGTGGAACCACCAGCCATTCCCGCAACATTTCCACGCATCAACTCAGGCGCTTGGGCCGAAGGAAGATAACGCGAAGCAGCACGAATTTCCTGACGTTGAAGGCTGCGTCCCGCCGGCAATGAAGCTCAAGCCTCCCCCGGTGAAACAGGCGCAGCGGCTTGCTGGCAGCATCAAGGACCAGTCTCTAGGCCAACTCCTGCAGGCGGCGCTCGATTTGAAGAGGGTCTCACGGCAAACCCCTTCGCAGACGTTCCCAAAAGGAATCTGCTGATCGCCTTTCCCAGGGCTCGCTCCTCCAATGCCTGCTTGGCAATCAGTGGCTCGTGCCTCCTCACGCCGCACCTACTGATTCACGACTCCAGCACTCAGAGCGTAGAGATTTGTTCCATCCGGGCTGGCAAAGCTCTGCGCCGAGCACCTGCCGGCGGTAGTGCCGACGGTCATCGCGCCGTGGAATGGCGCAGCGCTCAGATTGACCGTGGAGCCCCCTGTCTCATCCTGACACACTATCAGATCCATGTGGTAACCCGCCTTAAAGTTAGTGATGGTGACCGTGGTGATGTTCGTCCTACCAACGGGCTTGATCTGCTGCACGTTTGACAGCGAAGTGTCACAGGTGGCGGTCGCATTTCCCGAGGAGAGAACGCACGTGTTGGCGGTCTGGTTGACGATGGCGCCGGCCACGCTCACGCCGCTGGAGAACGTCTGCCCGCTGGCGAAGGTGACCGGCTGATCGAATTTTACCGCGCCATTCACCTCCAGGGCGGCCGAAGGGCTCGTCGTGCCGATGCCGACGTTGCCGGCGACGGCGACGGTACCCGCGGCATTGATCGTAAATTTGTCGGCAAAAGTAATGGGCGCGTCGGCTGTTCCCGGGGGCGCGGTTTGGTAGTGAAAAGTGCCGGTGGCGTCCACGTACATCCGCGCCGGGACCTTGGAACTGTTGACGCGGCTAAACCCCGGGGCCGACGCATTCCCGTAGCAGTAGAAACAGATTTCGGGCGAACCGTCGGTAATCGTCCCCAAGCTTCCAAATGATGACTGCGAGGCTCCGAAGAAGATGGAATTCTGTCCGCCGCCCATCGCGTTGATGTTGGCGTGATGCCCGCCCTTCGCTTGCGAGCTCGCTCCATTCAGCACCGACAGAGCCGCGGTGTTGCCTGAACCGGTGTAGCCGCTATTGAGCCGGACGTATAGCGCGTCCTGCTCGTTGTTACTGGACCCCACGCTGGTGGTGTTAATTTCCGCACCGTAATTGGGCGCCGTGGTTACCGCCGGTAAGGTCGAGGTGACCAGCAAAGCGGGAATCCCCCCGGCCCCTTGGTCGGTCATAAAAAGGGGAAAGATCTTGTTCTCCCCATGAGGGTACACTCTCCACACCGGAGCGAGGTGCTCAGCGTTGTCGGTGTCCGAGGTGTCCGTCCAAGATGCTTCGAACTGATAATCGTTGTCTCCCGTTTTCTGGGAAGTGAACGAAGTGCCGTAGTAGGTTCTGGCATTAATGCGGCTGTAGGAGTCAATGGATCCCGTCGAGGAATAGCCGGAGTCGCCGTCCAACATGGTCAGATCGCCCCCGCCGCTCCGGTCTTCGTTCGGATTGGTGGTGAAATACTTGGTCCCATTGCTGACCACCAGGTTGTAGGTTCCGCTCGTGTCGGTGGTGGGCGCCACTCGATTGGCAGCAATAGTGGCGTCTGGTGTGTTGTCGTCATAGCGCGTCGCGAAGAACCCCACGTAAAGATGGTCGAAGTTGAAGGTATTGCGCCCGGGGTTGCGCCGGAAAATATTCCGGCTCTTGGTCCCTTTCCGTGGCTCCGGACAGGTCACTCGCACGGTGTTGTTGTTGGCCGTGACCGAGACGACGGGGCTGAGGGTGGTTTCGCCGTGCAAGTCCATCTCCGTATAAGCATACTGGTAGGTGCCGTTAAGAACCCCAGGGCCGTTCACTTGGGCGGTGCACGGGTTAGGGGGAGGTCCCAAGGGAGTCAGGGGTCCCGCTGCCAGTGAATTATTCTGAAGTCCTGGTTTAGACTGGACCGTCAACGCGTAATTGGGGTCTGCTGCTCCTCCCACTCCCAGGCTGGGCGCGTTGGGGAGGGTCTGGCCAGGCGCGAAAATGACGGGCTGATCGAATTTCGCTGTGCCATTCACTTCCAGCATTGCCCGAGGAGTTGTAGTCCCAATCCCCACCGAGCCAGAATAATCAATAGTCAGCGCAGTATTGGTCACGCCCGCGGCGTAGTTGTTACTGGTACCAAATTCAAGATAAGACCCATATGGTGTTGGGTGCATTCCAATCGCCGCACACACATTGTTCGCACAACCCCAATTGCCAAATGTCAGCTTGGCGAAATCTCCAGAGGTTGTGTTAGGCGTCACCACAGTAGCCTGGCCTTGGTCAGTGTTGGCGAAAACTGTAGGGTGCGCCAAGACACGGCTAGAGATCAACCCGGCGAAGTTCGCGGGCCGGTTGAACTTCGCCGTGCCGTTCACTTCCAGCGTAGCCGAAGGGCTCGTCGTGCCAATCCCCACGTTGCCACTGGGCAGCACGTTCAGCAGCCCCCGTGTTCCGTTGCTGATTTCAAACAGGCCCGCCGGGGCGTTCCCGCCGACGACCGGGCTAACTTGGGTGCTGGAAGAAAATAGTCCCATTCGGGTGGCTGGCGTGCCGTTTTGGGCCGTGAAAGCGATGTAGTCGGCTGCATTACCCGTCTCAAACCATGAAGCGTTCTTGCCATCGGACCACGCCGTAGAGGCCCGAAGGCCCCTAAACACCTCGTTCCCAAGGCCGTCCTGAAGAACTACGGAACCGTCCCCATTGTTCCCCCGGATGGGGCCGTCAGCAGCCACCACCGTGCCGGCGCTCAGGCTCGGTGCGCTCAGAGTACCTCTGACCGCGAGGTTGGCCCCAGCGGTGAGATTGCCGCTGGGGTCGATGGTCAATGCAGTGTTGGTTACGCCCGCGGCGTTGTTGTTGCTGGTGCCAAATTCAAGAGAAGTTCCGCCGCCCGACTTGACCATTCCAATCGCCGCGCAAACGTCGTTCGTGCAGTCCGGACTGCCAAACGTCAGCTTGGTGAAAATCCCGGAGGCTGAAACAGGAGGGGTCGTCAGATGTACCTGTCCTTGGTCGGCATTGGCGAAAGCCGTAGGGTGCGCCAAGACGCCGCTGGAGATCAACCCGCTCGAAACTCCCGGAACGTAAGGAACATAGCCCGGTTTTCCAGCGGATACGAAGAGACTCCCGCGAAGCTGCGTCCAGGGCAGATGGTTGAAGTCGGCAAGAACTGTGACCAGACTGCCGCTGGGGTGCGCGTACTGGGTAGGGCTGGTTGTCAGTTTGGTGGTGCCAGATCCGGCGGAGACTCTCAACACTTCCTGGTTGCCGCCGCTTATGGTGCCGATAAGGATGGTGTTGTAGGTTCCCATGGTGAGCGCAGTACTGAGATTCAGGCTCGTTGCGCCTACCGAAACCCCCGATGTAAGTTTGGCTGTCGCGGCGCCATAGTGGATGTAGAAGGTGTCCGTGACTGCGTTACCAGCTTCGTCCTCAACCCTAGCGAGGAAGAAGTCCTGCAACGTAAGTGCGTCGAATCCCATTTGCCATGCGCCGTTGTTACCAAACCAATAAAACAGCGGCTCCGAACCCCTCATGGTTATGCCGCTGCTGGCGCTGGGGCCGCCAGCATCAAACTCGGCATGACCTGCCACCGTCAAGGGACTAATGGGGCTCTTGGTTCCGATCCCCACGTTGCCGCCCGCTACAGAGATCGGGGACTTCTCGATATTGCAGGGAGCCGTGAACATCGCGATCGAATTGGCAGTCGCTGTTCCGTCGCTGGTGATGCTGCTGCACGGGCTGAGTTGGCTGACCTGTGTTTGGCTGGTCTGGGTTTGGCTCTGGGCCTTCGCCGCGGGTGGCTGCAATCCGTTGGGAGGCACAGCGACTACCCCGGAACTTTCGGCTCCTTGCAGCACGTAGGCTGCAGCCGGCTTGCCACCCAGAGTATCCGCATCGGCGGCCTTCAAGGCATACGGCACCGCTACCAACAGAACCCGTGGCTGTTCGGCGGCACCCTCGACTGGTGGCTGGACGCGTAGCCATAGCGCCTTGCCGCTGGTGAAGAGGTCGAGCGGCAAGCCTTTGGGGGAGGCCGCCCCCAACATCACGGTATAATGCCCCTGCGAATCCAGATTGACCTTCTGTGATTCCGCCCAGAGCGGCGAGCCGCCGTCCGGCACGCTGTAAAGCGAGAAGGTCACGCTTATCTCCTCAGCGGGAGAGTCGACATCTTTCAGCGTCCCGCTGAAGCTGATCAGCCGGGGTACGACCGTCGAGCCCGCCGGCGCCAGCGCGGTCGAGTTCACGGAAGCGGAGCTGTCACTCGTCGGATTCGTTGTCTCAGGTTGCTGCGCCCACAGAATTGCGCCATACCCCAGTGAAACCGCCGCCATGCCTGCCTTAAGAAATCTGTATCGCATGTTCCCCGTCGTCCTCCTTTGTTCCAAAGTGCCCGGATAGTGCGTGGGCGGAAACAGCCCCTGGCGCACTACGGGAAGGAACCAAAAGCCTTACCCTTAACCCTTGGGGCTGCAGTCTAAAAGGTAGTGCGCTAATTTAGCGCACCACCGTCGAAAAGGTTAGGATGAAAAGATTATGATACTGCGTCCTGCGTTATACTTGTTTCGTTTTGAGAATTCCCACCCAGAAAGAGTACTCCCACGAGCGCTTGGGTGAACGCTTCCGAACCGCGTTGTCTGCCTACGACACCCAACGCCGTCGCGAGGTTCTGATCGATCGTTTTCTGGCGAGGAAACTCGAGGGCCGCACTGTTTTGGAAGTCGGGGCGGGTCTCGGTTTTTTCAGCCAGCGCCTGCAGCAACGCGGCGCGTCCGTAACCGCCACGGACATCGGCGAAAGCATGTTACAGCATGTTACAGAAGGTGAGGGAGACAGTAGGCTGCCATTGCGAATGCATCGATGCCCTGTCGCTCGCGGAGCATTTCGGGCCCAATCGGTTCGATGTCGTACTTTCTTCCGAGTGCATCGAGCACACGCCAGCTCCTATGGAAGCCGTGCGTCAGATGGCGGTGGTGTTGAAACCGGGCGGTTATCTTGCGTTGAGCACGCCGCTATCGCCTAACTATGGACACAAACCGAGCGCTGGCCAGGTTACCCAACTTGCTGACAATAACCACATTGGCCAAGGCATTGATGAGATGGACCCCACAAAAAGGGCAGGAATGGTGCCCGGTTCAGGGACCGAGCTTTCCTGATTGGTCCGGCAGCGTGCCGCTCTCAGTTGCCCGGTCCGATCCCGGCTCGCAGCTCCGGTCATCTTGGAGTCGATTTGCGGGATAACCGTTTGCTGGCGGCTTCTGATAATCAACAATGAAGAGCGGTCGGCTACGGGTCTGGTCCAAGGTCCGCCAGAGATACTCGCCGAGAACCCCGATCATGAGCATTTCCGTCCCGTGCAGCAGCATCATCATGATCATAACTGATGTCCAGCCGACGGCTCGGGTTCCAAACCATAGCCTCTGGATCACTAATCCGACCGAAGCCAGGATACCAAGGCAGAACAGACCGATTCCTGCCACGGTAATGAACCGAATCGGCGCAAATGAATAACCAACGAAACCGTCGACAAAGTATTTCATCTTCTTCGCCGACGACCAGCCGGAGTCTCCCGCTTCCCGCTCTCTGCGGGTGTAGACAATCTCATGCACGGGTCCGCTCGCATACAGAATTTCGCCCTGTAGGAATCCGTTGGGCTCCGGACGTGCCACCAGCCGTTCCTTCACTGTTTGGTCAATCAGGAAAAAATCAAAGTGCATGTCTCCGCATCAGGGAATAAAACAACCGCGACGGAGCTTTCACGATCAAGGAGTCGTAGCGTGCTCCGCGAACCCCCACCACAGTCTTCCAGCCCTCGGACCATTTGCGGAACATCACGGGAATCAATTCCGGAGGATCTTGCAAGTCGGCTGATATCACCGCCGCGCAACTTCCGGAGCTCGCCTGCAACCCCGCCAAGATTGCGGCAACCTGTCCGAAATTCCGTAGAAAGCTCACAATTCCCGTCGTGCTGGGATAGTCGCGATGAAGCGATTCGAGCACGGTCAACGACTCGTCAGGTGAGCCGTCATTAACCAGGATGATCTCATAGCTGAACTCCTCGGCGTGTGCGTCGAGGACAGCCTTGAGAACCTCAAAATTTCGGCGAATTGACGCCGCCTCGCGGTATACGGGTACCACTACAGAAAGTTTGGGCATACGTCAATCCGTTTTGGTGATACGAGCCGGAACCCCTACAGCGGTAACGCCAGGCGGGATATTACGGGTGACTACGGCGCCGGCACCGATAACGGCCAGGGCGCCGATTTCCATGCCATTGATCACGGTAGCGCCGGCCCCGATACAGGCGCCGTCCCCAATTCGGCACATTCCACACACGGTCACACCGGGATTCAGGCTGACATAATCGCCCACTTCGCAATCATGAGACACGGACGCCTTCACGTTGAGGATGCAATGACGCCCGATCCTCGCCCTCGATGTCACTATGGTTCCCGGTGCCAGCAGTGTGCCCTCTCCAATCTCTACCGCCTCTCCCACGAAAGCAGAGGGATGCAGAAGGGTCCAAGGCTTCACCTGGCCACCGCACAACGAAGTGACACGCTCCACAATTCGCCGTCGGGCTGCGTTGTCACCTACAGCAGTCAGATACGTCAAGTCCATCAAGAAGTTGGTGGAATTGGAGGCCAATTCCGCCAGTGTGCCCAGCACCTCCAGGTTGCGATGCCGACCTTTTGGAACTGCGTCATCGACGAAGCCGAGGAACTGGCCGTCCCATCCATCCCTGAGAAGCTCCCGCATGTAGGCTTGGATTTCACTGCCGTGGCCACCGGCGCCTACTATCACAACCCGGGCTTTGCTGCTCTTCAACGGTAATTCGTCTCCTCAGTTTCGACCGGTTCGTCGGAGCACGTTGAAGGCCTCCATCAAATCAAAGATGCACCCTTATTTCAAGCACGATTCTTAGGCTGGAAGGATCGGTTCTGCCGATCATCGTGCCGACGCTAATGCGGCGGCAATCAGTGCACTTGCCTTTCACCGGAGGCGGTAATAATAGGAATATGCCGCATCCACATCTGCGGTCGCCACCACGGCCGGTTCGCCTTGTACCAATCAACGGTTTGTCTTAACCCCTCTTCGAACGAGGTGCGCGCCTCCCAAGCGAGAAGTTTCTTCGCCTTCGCGGCGTCGCATGTATGGCGGAGCACCTGACCCGGCCGGTCGCCGATGAATCGCAGAAGCTGCTCAGGGGGTTCCTCGCCTACGCACACCGAACGCCGTCCGAACCCTGATCGATCGCCTACCTCAACAAGGTCCTTGGTTTCTTCCGGTTGCATGATGCTGAGCACTGACTTCGCAACCTCAAGGATGCTCTTGTGCTGACCAGTGCCGAGATTGATTGCTTCTCCCACGATCTTGTCCGCATCTACGTGCAGTACTGTATCCAGGGCTTCGCAATGGTCCGCGACAAACAACCAATCCCTTGCAGCGGAGCCATCTCCATGAATGGTTAGCGGCTCCCCCAAGATACAGCTCGTGATAAAACGCGGTATGGCCTTTTCCAGGTGCTGATAGGGGCCAAAGTTATTAAACGGGCGGATGATCACCGCGGGAATGTGATACGTGGCCCAATAGGAATAAACGAGGCGATCGGCTCCGCACTTCGCAGAGGCATAGGGGCTCATGGGATTGAGACTATGTTCCTCATTCATCTTTGCAGTTTGCGCGGTGCCGTAAACTTCGGACGTTGAGATATGAACGAAGCGCTCAACCTTGTTGCAGTGCTTCACAACAGCATTGGCCACACTTTGAGTTCCCAAGACATCCGTGTCGAAAAACAGACGGTTGTCGAAAATCGACCTCGTCACATGGGATTCGGCAGCCATATGGACCACGCTATCTGATTGCGAAACGAGCGTGTCCACCAGGTCGCTGTTGCGCACATCGCCATGCCAGAACTCATATCGGCTCGAACCGAAGGCGCCTTCAGGACTATTCTCCACGTTGCCCGCATACGTGAGGACATCGAGAACGATGATTCGGTAGTCCGGATACTTGTTGTACAAATAGCGAACAAAATTGGAGCCAATGAAACCTGCTCCCCCTGTCACTAAAATGGTTTTCATGCTTCGTCCCTACCCGGTTTACTCTGATTGCCGCAGTTGAGTACGGAGCCCAGATGACCTGCGCCGCCCTTAGCCGAGATCCTCATGCCGAACCTCCGCTCCGCTTCGCTTAACTGTTCCACAACATAGTCCATTTCCTGGTCGCTCATTGAAGTATAAAAAGGTAGGGTGATCACTCTACGGGAGAACGCCTCTGTTTTCGGTAAGGGGCGGTCCGCGTACTTGCAAAAGTACTTCTGCTCATGAACGGGCGGAAAGAAGTAAGCCCGACTCTCGATGCCACGCTCCGCCAGGAACTGAATGATCTCGTTGCGCCTATCCGCGTTCGGGCCTGGGACCAGAACCGTGAAGTCTTTTACCGTGTGGACCACGCCAGACGGCCACACCAACACTCGCAATGATGTGTTTCGACGGATTTGATGCGCGTAACGGTGGGCTCTCTCCTGGCGGGTGGCCAGTATGTGATCGAGGCGCCGGAGGTTATGCAGGCCGATGATTGCATGAAACTCGCTCATCTTGCCGTTCAGTCCGGAATAATGCGCATCATAGTTCGCCCGGATGCCGTAGTTCCGCATGAGCCGGATACGTTCGGCGAGCTCCGGACGCCTGGTGGATACCAGGCCACCCTCGACACTCACTAGGACTTTGCTGACGGAAAGGGAGAATACCTCAGCGTCTCCGAAGGTCCCCACACGCCGCCCGTCAACCGACGACCCAAATGCCTGCGCGGCATCGAAGAAAAGAGATATGGGCCTACGGCGATTCCTGGATGCGGCACCCACGATGCCCTCAATCTCTGCGGTTCGCGCCGGAAGCCCGTACATGTGCACGCCGATGACGGCTGCGGTTTCCGGATGTTGATCCAGCAAATGCTCCAAGTCCTGGGGTGAGAGAGTGAGGTCGTCACCAACCTCAGCGAATACGGGCAGCCCGCCCGCGTAGAGCACCGCTTGCGCGGTGGCCGTGAAAGTGAAACTGGGCAGAATGACCTTCTCGCCAGGTGCGAACCCCACGCTGGAAAGCGCGAAGAGAAGGCCTACCGTGCCGGAGGACACGGCGACAGTCTCGCCACCCAGGTAAGCGGCCGTCTCGGATTCGAACTGCTTTACGTATTTCCCGAAGTTGGTGATCTTCCCGTTTGCAAGGATCTCCTCGAACGGTGCTCGAACGTCTTCCAAAGTTGGCAGGTCCGGTCGAATGAGAGGAATATTCATCGAGAAAAGCGCCTTGTTTCAGAATTAACAGGGAAGAACCGAATTGACGGCCCAGTCAATACGCTCTCACGACATCAGTCCGACAGGTTCCATAGTGTTCCCAATGTCCAACTGTAAGTGATCTTTCCGAATGCTCTCGCCTCTCAGCTGGCAAGGCGAACTACGGAGTCGCTTGCCCATCCCCATGCGCATAGCTACTGCTTGCGCAGCACCACGGTGAGATTCAGGCCCAGCGGAGCGGGCGCGGCCTTTTCAATGACGCGGGCGCATGGGACAACGTACTTGGAGAAAAAGCCATAAAGGCCGAAAAACGTCCTTCTAGCAGTTTCATCTTTCTGGTAATTGACTTTCCGGACCTTACTGAAGTAAAGAGACCCCAGGACGCCCAGAAAGTTGTTGTACGCCAGTTTTTCAATCTGGACGGGCAGGCCCCCCACCAGCACACGGATCATCTTCTTGTTATATCGCCGGCAATGTCCGATATTGCGGTCCAGTTGGGAGAAGAGAAACTGCAGCGCGGGCACAAGAATGATCACATTGCCGCCAGGCCGTGTCAATGCCAGCATCTGTTCCAGAAACCGCCGGTCGTCCTCAATGTGCTCCATCACATGGACGGAATAGACCGAGTCGAAATGCTCGGCGTACGCTGGCAAGAGGGTGCCCGTCTCCACCGGCATTAGAGTCGTCCTGGGCAGGGTGCCCGCACACCTCTGGAGCAAGCCGAAAAAGTGGGGCGAAGGCTCAATGGCTACTAACTCCTCATGTCGTCCGGCTTCGGCAACGATCACGGTGATCCGACCCGCCCCCGCTCCCACTTCAAGGATCCTGCGGCCGAGATAGTGTTCGAACATTTCGACCTGCCACCGGTCAAGAGCGGGAGTCAACCCGATTGCGGCGTCGCTCCAATGGACCATTCCCAAGGCGTGGTCGTCGACCGAGGGCTGTGACAGCATATCCGATTGAATATAGGGGAACTGTGGGTTCCAAAGCAAGGGGTCGATGCGATTGGGGCTGGAAGCGACAACTATGGAACGTCAGCATTGCGTCATGTCGCAACGTCGCTGATCGAGCGACCAGCTCAGGAGCGCGTACATGGCAACGAAACAGATCATTCCCAGCAAATATCTTGGCTTCGGAACAACAATAAGACCAGCCAGCGAGCTTGTCAGGATGCCCGCTGCGAAGGCGCCATCAAACCAAAGTGTTTTCCTTTGTCTGACGATAATGTTGAGGGCCGGTAGCGCCACGACCAGAGTCATGGCGGAGATCACAACGAGTTTCAAAGCGAGGTTCAAGAGCACGATCCACGGTTGGCGAATCAAGATTCTCCAGAATTCATGCTCGAGCACTGCCTCATACTCAGGAGAACAGAAGGCTGCGTCGGGCCGTATGGACCTTACTTTCGCAACCGCAACCTCATCCAGGTACTTCGGGACTTCACTATTCGGCCAATACGCCAGCCCGATGTAAGCGGAATGCCAGAACACGTGCCTGTTCGTTAGTTCTTCGAAGGCGCCTGCGGAGGCTAAGAAAGCGTCTCTTCGCTTGATCTCCTGGCGCATGAGCAGTATCGGGAAGAGACTCGCGGCGGCAAGGAGAAGGAGTAGCATAACAGCTCGGGCCGCTCGATAAGAACCAAGGACCAGCAGGGTAAGTAAGGCCACGCAAGGGGGTCCAGCGGTACTGCGAACAACAACGCAACACCCTGCAGCAAGGGCAAACAGCACGCAGGCGAAGACGAGGCTTCGTCTGTCCTGATGGATCGCGTATCCGACCAGCCAGGGCGAAGCGGCAATAACGGGGGCTGATTGAAAGACGTAAACGTCGCCCGCTAGCATCTGCAACGCCGCCAGCGCAAGGAATACCGCGGCGCCGATGAGGCGGGACCGCTTGCAGGCAAACATCCGGCAGTAACCGGCATAACCGATACCAATCCCCATGACGATGACTAGGCCGAGGGTAGCGTCAACGGCGGTTGCCAAAACGAGCCCAGTGTGGGCTGCCACTGCCGGCACCAGCCAATACAGCCCAGGGTCGTCGGAGAACGGGCCGAAACGGCGACCGTCGAAGGCCACCAGCGGCACCCCGGAACAATTCAGTCCTCGCAACGCCCGCCTCAGTTGTACGAAACGGGACGGCATCAGGGGAATATAAGTCAGGGCCTGGTCGCTAAGGAGTTTCGAGCCGTGATAGTCGTTGAAAAGCGCATCATGTTGATAGATATGCTCGGAGGGACGGCACTGATCGAGGTCATCCCTAGCAGCGGAAGAGTCCTTGACTGTCTGCGCCAAACCGGTAAGGGGTAGAAGCAACATGAAGAAGATGGCCGCGAGGAGGCCCCTCTCACGGCCGCGACGCAAGACTGAGAAACCGTTTCCAACCATCTCCAGCAATCTATCCAGCCCGTCGCGCAGGATCGCCTAGAAAACCGATGCGCTGCATGGCGCAGCTTCCAGGCTACCTCTAGCGGAATCAATGAAGGTCTTATGCCACAGTTCGAGTGTGAGCAAGGCCCAAAGGCGCATCGTGTGGTCACCTTCACCCCTGCGATCTTGCTCAACCATGGAGCGTACGACAGCGGGCTCGAAGTAGCCGCGCTGTCTCAGGGTCCTCTCCGACAGGAGATCATCCACCATGGCGTGCAAATCGCGGCGCAGCCAGGAGCGGATAGGAGCTCCAAAGGCCGCTTTTCGCCGCTGAACGATTTCGGGAGGAACCACGCCCTCGACGGCACGCCGGAAGATGTATTTTGATTTAAGCCCATGCAATTTCATTTGCGGAGGCATGCGCGACATGAAATCCACCACTTCGGAATCCAGAAAGGGCACACGAACCTCGACCGAAGCGGCCGAGCTGAGCTTGTCACAGTAGGTCAGGTTCAGCTCGGTCAAAAAGGTCTTCACGTCTACGTAGAGCATCCGGTCAAGGAAGTTTGCGTCCGGCACATCTCGAAAGTACGCCAGGTGCCTGTCGCCCGCCAGCGCGCCGGGCAGGGCTTGGCGCAACTGGGGCGTATACATCGCGAACTCCTGATCGTCGGTGTAATACGATCGGTAAAAGATATAGCGGTGTTCCGGGTCGATGTCGACTCCGGCCAGCAGTTTGTCCCAGTAGCGATGGACGGCGAGAATCAGGCCCGGCCGGACTCCCGGTAGCCACCGACTGATACCGGGCATGGCGCCCAAAGGGAAGCGGGCGAAAGCTTGACGCAGCGGTCTGGGGATTCGCTCGAGGATGCTGGCCAGACGGTGCGTCCAGTGAAGACGGTACCCTGCGAAAACCTCATCGGCGCCCTGACCGCTCAGCAGAACCTTGACTTCGGGACGCCCCTCCCGGCAAATCAAGTAGGTGCTGATGGCTGCCGGATCAGCCACGGGCTCGTCCAGATGCCATACGACCTTGGGCAGAAGATCCACAATGTCGGGGTTCACCTCAATTTCGTGGTGATTGGCTCCCAGCCGACGGGCGGCCAGGCGGGCAAATACTCGGTCCGCGTCAGACTGCTCGAGGAAGCCGTCCTCGGGACGATAGGCGATGGTATACGACTTAACCGGTTCGTTTGTGAGTTCGGCCGCGAGCGCCAGGATAGTGCTGGAGTCGAGCCCCCCACTCAAAAAGACCCCTACGGGGACGTCGCTGATTAAGTGCCTTTTCACGGCCCGGCGCAGAATTTCGAGCAGCTCAACGCTGAGATCCCTTTCGGCGCGCTTGCCATTTGCCGAGGCAGGAGGAAAGCGAAGATTCCAATAGCAGTGAAGGGAGTACTCACGCTGACTCCATTCCAAATAATGACCGGGAGGAAGCTTGTAGATTCCCTTGAAGAGAGTTTCCGGCCCAGGGACCCAGAGGAACGCCAGGTACCGATGAAGCGCGTTCAGGTCCACGTCGCGAGCGATCCCCGGCGCGAGCAGAATGGCCTTGATCTCCGAAGCATAAACAAGCCGATCGCCGGCCAGTGTGTAATAAACGGGTTTGATCCCAAACCGATCGCGGGCCAGCAGAAGCCTGGCCGGTTTTTTCCGCAAATCGACCAGCGCCAAACCGAACATCCCGTTGAGCCGCTCGAGCAACCGCACGCCCCATTCTTCGTAGCCGTGAATCAGAACCTCGGTGTCGGCCTGAGAACGGAAACTGTGACCTAGCTTTTGGAGCTCGGTGCGAATGGAGTGGAAGTTGTAAATCTCTCCGTTGTAGGTAATCCAAACGGTTTCGTCCTCATTACGCATCGGCATGTGACCGGCACTGGAAAGGTCGATGATACTCAGCCGGCAGTTCCCGAGTCCGAACATCCTATCCGAGGTTACGAATACCCCCCGGTCATCGGGGCCCCGATGCGCCATCAGGCGCACCATTCGGTTCAGAAGTTCGGTGTCGGCAAATCCCGCCGTCCCACAGATTCCACACATGCGCTGGTCAGCTCTCCCAAGACCTGCAGGTACGAGCCGGACGTCATAGACCCGGTCCAACTCGGCGACTATCCGCTCGGCTCGCTCGTAAGCAAGAGGTCGGAAAGATGGTCGGCCACGACTCGATTGGTCTCTTCTGACATCGAGCGGTCAGAAGGCCGGAGCCCGCTTCCACGTGGGCGACGGGGGGATGACCCGTTTCGGCTGTCTCACTCTATCCGCCTTGGAGGGTGACAGGAGGAATCACTCGCCCGCTGCGAGCGGAATCGGCTGACCGCAGATTGGTCCCGACTCTGGATTCAGGCGACGGCGCCTCGGCGACCGCGTCGAAAAATGGCTCTCTGAGAGCTTCCTCGATTCTGAAGGTGGCCTCAGCCACTTCGCAAATCTCCTCGAAGGGAATCGGCGCCGGTCGGCCGGACCGTATGGCCGAGGTGGTCAGCTCAAGCTCTTTCCGGTGACCCTTATCCTGCGGCGATTTCAAGGTCTGCCGTTTTGCGTTGCGGACAAGCTCGAGAACGCGGAAGTCCTCCAGCCGAGCAATCCCACCTTCGCAGAAGACTTCGAAAGACTCTTTCGGCACCGCCTTGTCCCCGTTGGCAAGGTAGAGCAGGTCCGCAATCGACCCGTCCTCGAAGACCAAAGTGGCAGCCAGGTTGTCGCGGTTGTATCGGGTCCCGTCAGGCAGCGCCGCCGCCCGCACGCCTTGGAGCGGGCGGCCGACCACAGACCGGGCCCAATCGACGAAGTGGCAGACTTCGCCCACGATCCTTCCGCCGACCGCCTGCTGTGCCCAGTGGTCGCGGGGTACGTACCCGGCGTTGACTCGGATATGCGCCAGCATCGGTTCTTGCCGTCCCGCGAAGAACTCCCTTATTCTCCCTGTCAGAGGCGCGAAGCGGCGATTAAAGCCGACCATCACAAAAGGGTTCTTACCTTCCGCGGCGCGCTTCGAGTAGGCCTCACGAATTGCGCTGAGCTCTTCCGGGGCCGAACAAAGCGGTTTCTCAACGAAGACCGGCTTGCCCTGACGAAGGGCTTCCAGCAAGTACGGTGCGTGACTGTCGTGCCGTGTGAGGATAAAAACCGCGTCGACGTTCGGGTCAGACAGCAGGGCATGTGGTGTCAGCGCCCGGCTAAAGCCCACTGCTTTCCGAGCCGATTCGGCCCCTATGCCGGTGGCCGAGGCAATGGCTTCGAGCGTTACCCCATCCGTCTTCTGAAGGCTGGGAAAAATGACGCCACATGCAAACGAGCCCGCTCCGATGGAGCCGATCCGCAGGGACGCAGTGGCACGAGGCTGGGGCGCGGCGACCGCCTGGGGGGCGGGAAGAGGAGAAGAGACCGAGGGGAACGGATAGCGGATTAGAACCGTGTACGCACGCCCGTCACGCAGATCTTGATAGGCTTGGGCCGCGTCCTCCACCGAGCATTCCCGTTCGAGCAACGGCGCCACATTGAGCGCCCTCGTCTGCATCAGATCGAGAACCGCCTCCATGTTTCTTCGTTCCGTCCATCGGACATAGCCAATGGGGTAGTCGATTCCCGTTTCCTCGTAAACCGGATCATAGCGACCCGGCCCATAAGAGCGCGAAAGGGTCACTGACAATTCTTTGGAGTACAGAGCGGCTCGAGGCACGTCCAATCCCACGTCGCCGACGACCACGACGCGACCGCGATCGCGGAGAAGCTGGGCGGCCATCTCGAGCGGCGCAGAAGAGCGGGTTGCCGCCGTGATTAGAGCCGCATCAGCGCCGTACCGGGAAAACTCCTTGACCCGCTCCGGTAACCGCGGATCGTCGGCGACAAAGGCCGCATGGGCCCCCAATTCAACGGCGCGGCGCACACGTTCTGGATCGAGGTCAATGGCGACGACGCGGCAACCCGCCGCTTTCGCCAATTGCACGGTGAGCGCACCCACCAATCCCGCGCCAACCACTACCACGGTTTCCCCGAAACTCACGTGACCCTGGCGCACCCCCTGCATCGCAATGGCACCGATAGTCGTGATCGCCGCATGTTCGAGGGGCACCGTGCGGGGAACGGGCACGACAAGGTTTCGCGGAACAAAATTCACCTCGCAGTGATTCGCCCAGCCCGCACCACCGCAAGCCACCCGGTCGCCCGGGGAAAACTCCGTCGCTCCTGACCCGGTTTCAAGCACGACCCCTGAACAGCTATAGCCAAGAGGCTTCAACGCCTCCAGCTGCGAACGCACCTTCCGATAAGCAGCCCGAATGCCTTGGGCCTGAGCGTAATCAACGACTTGTCGGACCAGATCAGGACGCGCCATGGCCTTGCCGGCCAGGGAGCGCTCAGCGGTTTGAACGGTAGCCTTCTCGGTGCCCGAGCTGATCACCGAAAAATGCGTCCGGACGAGAACACCGCCGGGTTGCAGTTCCGGAGGCGGAACTTCGTGAACTGCAATCTCACCGGTGCTGACATTCGTCAGAATGGCTCGCATAACTGGAGTCTCAAACGCTCCGGGGTTCGAGCGTTTTCGCACTTCTCTTCAAGGTGGCTTGCGGTTGGCCGGGGCTAGCCCGTGACCCGGCTCTGTTGACCGACAGCGACTGCAATTCCCGAATTGTCTGCGTGGAACTTTTCGCCCCTAAGCAGTGAAGCCAGTAATTGGCCTACCTGCCGCGTGCGGGAGTCCCAAGTCGAGTCTCGCACGGAATCTTGCCGAAGCCGGCGGTCCGCTGGGGAATCCCTGAGTAGCGCGTCCTCGACGGCAGTGATGAAATCATCCACCGTGCGATAGATGCGTATTCCCGGCGTCTTGAGATATTCATAGACCGGGGAGATGACCACAGGTTTCCCCGAAGCCAGGTATTCGCGTACCTTGATGGCGCTACCATAGAAAGTGAAGGGGTGGTTTTGCTGCCAGGGCAGTACGCAAACGTCGAAATGACGCACGTACCGAGGTAATTCCGTGTACGGCTTGGGGCCGAGGAAATGAACATTGGGAGCCGATATCTGGAAATGGTTCGACCTGGTACCGACGAAGACCCACTGCCAAACCGGCCGACGCCTGGCGACCTCCGCGATCAGGGATACGTCCATAATGTAGTCCATCCATCCAAAGTAACCCAGGACCGGATGGGGAATGTGGGCAATCTCCGGAGCTGTGCTTTCGGCCTCGGCGGCGAAGTGGTCGAAGTCAACCGCCTGCTCCAGAAAGTAGCGGTGCTCGACCTCCGCCTCTTCGTAGAGTTTCCGTCCGGAGTAAAACACCACCGCGGCTTTGCGCTTCAGGCGCTGGTCCAGTTCACGAATCACCTGGCGCGAGAGCGAACTGTCCTCATTGGCGTCGTACTTATCGGATACCTGGCAGACCACAAGCTTCGCCCCCAGACGATCCACCACGTCCGCCGCAGAAGGGATTGCCGCCCAAACAATGGCCTTCTGCATGCGACAGATTGCCATCGCCAGGCGAATCTGCGCGGTCAGAAATACGCGGTTCAGGTAGCGAACGAAACGACCACGGTAGAAGGGAAGGACCAAGGGCGTGAGAACATAAACTCCTTCCGGAGCCTTGCGGAGCCAGCGGAGCTGGCTCCGCAGCTTGCGGCGAATCTTCAGGAAGAAATCTGCGTTGGATACCGACGGAAGTCCCATCGTAATCGAGTTGATAAATAAAACCCGATTTTGCTGGGCGAAGCGCTTCATGATGTGGTTCTTCGAGTGAGGGTGATGATACCACCAGTCTTCCCCTGCGAAGCATACGATCGATTCTCCGGAAATGCCCCAGTCTTGCACTAATCTAGTCCTCCCATCGCACGATAGAACGGAGCACGAAAGGCAGAGTCCCACCCATCCGCACGCATATTCTCTCTGCCGGTATGAGCACCCCGTATACTCGGGAGATGTTGGCCGGCACGGTTTCCACCGCCAGCCCTTCTTGGCCCTCGAACCGCACTTCCACGGTCTTGATCCCTTGCAGCCGGCAGTGAACCGATCCCTTCGAACACCCGATGTCGACGACCTTCCAACTCGGGTCGAGGTGATAATGGGCCTCAATCGTGCATCCACCGGAACCCGCGAAGTCGTCCTCGATCGTTAGGTACCTGTCGTCATTCCAAAGCAGGGTTCGTGAATGAGTCATGCCCATTCGCTGGTAACCGAAGTGAGGCGCGCGGAGCCGCCAGTTGCCGTTGCTCGTCTCCCATTCCAGGGGGCCCACCCGGGCGTCGTTGCCACACGAGAAAGCACCTCCTTTCCCCATCGGGATTGTATTTTGCTCCTGGTCCTTGACCACCACCGTATTGTGCGCCTTGGTGGAGCGGAATTCGTTTCGAAGGTCCACGTCCCGTGTATAGCAGCCTGTCCCTGATTCACAAAACAGCTCTTTGCCTTCAACCCGCAACACCACGCTCAACTTGTCGTTATGGGTGTGGCTTCCTTTACCGTGAATTCCATTGGGCATGGCAAAGAACAGCGCTTCAACATCGCCCCTGCGCGCCGCCGCGATCCCGGCTTGCGGGAAGACCGTAATGCCGGCCGGTCGCGGCGTAGGGGAAGTCATTTGCGTCGTTTCACGCAGGCCGTACCAGAGAGCATCATCGTGGCGTCCCGACCATGGCTCGGCAAATAGTGCGCGTCCGATTCCCAGCAGTCCCCCGATCACAAGAGAGTGGCGACAGCGCGCCGGCATCGACATTTGCTCGATGTCGTCCATGAGCAGCTCAACTCTTCCATCGTCGCAGTCGCCGACGTGGGGAAGCCTTCCCGTTTCGTCTGAAAGCGCAGAAATCAGTTCGTACATGCGACGCAAGCGGTCGGTGAACATCGGACCAGGAGTAACACCTTCCGCGCGCATGACGAGCATCGCGGTGGTAAAGAGCTGGGTAACCAGAACGTGGTATCCCAGAGACGCTTCGTAGTCCCCGCCGTCTTCATAGACCTGATGAAGAATCTCCTGCTCTACGCGGATGCGGTAAAGGTTCCGCCTCGTTTCCGCCTCCTTCCCGTCGAGAAAGGCTGAAAGGCAGTAGAGCCCGACAATATCACTCACGTAATGGTTGCTGCGACTGATATGAGAAAACTCCAGGTAGCCCTCGATATATAGCAGGTGTTGCCACAGAGCCAGGGTTACCCTCTCCAGCCAGCCGCGTTCCTCGGCGCGCAAAGGCCAAAGCAGGTTGAGCAGGAAGAGGATGCTCATGGCCCGGAGGGCGGCTTCCATTGCACAAGTCCAATTCACACCCTGCCCGACGGGGTTGCACTCCAGCCAGTCGGTCGTGAGTCGCTTGGCCGCTTCCCGAAAACGTTCGTCGCTCGTCAAGCAGTATGCTTTGCCCAGCACCGGCAAGAACTGGAGGCGCGAAAGTTCCCAAACGGCTTTTACGTCAGAGCCGTCATGACGTACAAGCGCGAGTTCATCGCTGGGCGAAAGCTCCCACGCTTTCCCCGTAACAAAGTCGACGTGCCACGGAGGCGGGAACCCGAGGGTAAGATTCTCATAGCTCAGCAACGGGAAACGCCCTTGACAGACTTGATTGGCTGTCTGAACAAGCGCAGCGCGTCCCTCGTCGCTGCAGGCGGAAAGGTTCGGCTGGTAATATCCGATATGGCGAGCCCGGACGGGACACCCGGCTTCGGCAGCCAGCTTAGCGAACCCTCGCCTCCGCCGGTGTTTCTCAACACGCCAGACAGCTTCTTTGGCCAACACAAGAGGCGATTCGCTGCTGACGATGCGCAGGAGAGTACCCCACGTGCGCGCTCGCCGATTAAAAATCATAGGCACGTCACTTGTGACCGATCAATCCCCCTACCGGCCCAGAACCGACCGTTGCGATCTCCCGGCCGAGGGATGCCAGTCCGGTCGAAGGGCTTCCTCCCCTTACGTCGGCGAAATCACCGTCGCTTGCTTCCGCTGGGTATTGACAATCCACAGCACCAAGAACAGCATGACCGAGTAGCAAATTGTTGAGGCGACGGAAGCCCCCTTTATGCCGTAGTGAGGAATCGCCCAAAAATTGAGGCTGATCTTAAGAACGCATACTGCCAGCCACGCAAACACCAAACTCAGCGGGAAGCCAATGCTGGCCAGAAACTGGGCCACGATAGTCTCCAGCGCGAGACAAAAAACGCCTGGAAGCAAGAGAAGAAAGGGTATCACTGAGGGGAGGTAGGCTTTTCCAAAGGCTATTCTAATTGCAGGGTGAGCGACTAAGGCGCAGACAGCAATCAGTGGAAGCAGGATCACCGTAGCACCCCACGTCACCTTGCCCGCAACCGTCCATTGCCGGCTGGGATCGCCCATGGCGGTGAGCTTCGGAAACAGAATTAGGGCTATGGAAGTGGGCAGGAGAAGAATGTAGTCCGCCATATTTGCTGCGATCGCGTAATATCCGGTCTCCGTCGAACCCAGCATATGCTTCACCATCAAGAGGTCGACGCGTAAGACGAGGAATCCGAAAAAGCACGCCAGGTATGCGCGCACGCCCATGCCGATCCCGCGGTTAAACAGCGCCCGCGAAGGGAGCAGCGCGCCTCCCGCGAGCCTTCGCAGACGAGTAACAGACACCATCAAGCTGCACATCAACGCGCCCAAGACCACCGCAAGGAACGACGCCGGCGCGGTTCTCCCGAAAGCGATTAGAATGCAGATCGAGCCCAGAGCCAACACCTTGTTAGCAAGCTCAATAGTGTTGTAAGCGCGGACCTCATGGATGGCCACCATCAGAGTCTGGCTCAGCAGGTACGCCAGCCCGAACGGGACCCAGCACAGGGCCAACGCCAGCAGGATCCCGTGAACAGGCATCAGCCCAGGCCGCAGCATGTCAAGGCAGGCCGCCGCTGCGGAAAAGACGCCTCCAACGATAAAACTCAAGAGGAGCGAGTTCGCCAGCAGCCCCGCCAAAACTCGACGGTCTTTACCGACACAGTAGGTGTTCGAGGTGTGTAAGCCGAGATTCCCGAATTGCACGCCTATGCCGCCAATCGCGAAGGCCACCGCGTACTCCCCGCGGCCCGCAGGTCCCAAGGCCCTGGCGAGCGCGACGCTGGTCACAAATGACAAAGTCCCCAAGACAATTTGCGTGATGTACGTGCCCGCGACCTTGAGGCAGAAATCAGCATTGATGCCCAGAGTTGCGAGCTTCGAAGCGAGAGAGCCCCGCGTTGAGCCGAGCCAATTCCTCGCTGGTATATCCCGTACTGTTACGCGAGATTCACTCACTAGTGTCGGTATCCACAGCTGGCGTCCAAGCCGTGCTTGCCTTCTTGACTCGGGCCTTCCGGCTGGACCACCCGGCACGAGTGCAACGGCGAAAATACGCAACGGAGTTCAGGTCCGGTCTCCCTGCAATCGGTCTGCTGTCTGGTCTCGAGGCTCGTAACGAAACGGAAGGGCAGGGCGTTAGCCGCTGAAGCCAGTTCTGCGTTTATGCTAGACGTCCGTGCCACGGCGTTCAGGCGCTGAAGTCCCACCCAGAACAGCACGGCTGACGACGGGGCCAAATCCCCGTCTTTCCGCCAATCTGTCACTCAATTGTACGAGGTTCAATAAGACGCTCTAAGACGCTCCGGTTAGTAACCAAAGTTGCGCGCGATCCAAGCCGGACACTTTTCACTGGCAAGGCCTCAACTGCGGGTCCCCAACCTCGAATTCAGAAACGTCCGGCCTGCTGTTACTGCCAGTGATCCCCAGTTGAACGTGGCTGGCATTCCTGGTGAAAAACATAAGTTCTACCTCCAGAGGCTGCGAATCGCCTTGCGCGAATAGCGGCAACTTGTTAAGCGCCTGGTGAGAGTCGGAATCTACCGCGACCAAGAAGATCCCGCCGCGCAGAACTCGAGCGTCCACGCGAAAAAGGTAGCAGCTATTCGGCGCGATAGAAATTGGGGCGCTTGGGCCAAACTCCCAAGAGTCATCGGCCTGGTGACAACATGAAGGGTTCGGCCGCGCGTGTCATACACGGCATCATGACCCCTTGTCCAAGTCTCGAGGGGTGGCAGCGGCTGCCATGGGGGCGGCTGTTCTTTCTGAAGAAGCGTAAAGGAAGGAGGGATGACGGCGCTTGACAAGAAGTAAATGGGAGCGCCGGACACTTGCACGTCGCTTGGGTTTCGGGAGATGGGATTTCCGTAGAAATCCAGAAACTGGGCGTTCTTAAGGCCGTCCAATCGGACTCTAGCCTGCGTCAGCGGCGTCCATATCGCACCTACTATGCCCTTGTCTGACTGCGCCGCAACGAGGTAGACGTCGTCTTTGCCAAAGCTCAACAGACTGCTGATCCACTGAGCACCAGAGAAAAGCGAGGCCATGTTGGCGTAGGCAGACAGTGTGTCGAGATCAAGCTGGAGTCTCTGCTGCTGCCAGACGAAAGACGGAGCATGGAGAAAGTAGTGGGTATGCATCGCGTACGCAAGCAAATTGACGCGGACGTCGTACTCTGCCCGAGTGTGCTCATCGAGGTCGGGCGCGACAACATTCGCTTGCCCTACGCTCCCGATGACGTAGTTCGCCTCCGTAGCCCAGATGGGTTTCGTCGCGCCGCCGTTGCTGCGCACGACGTGGTTTTCCAGAACCTGGACCTCCTCTCGGAAATTGGAGCGACCATACTTGAGTTCGGGTGGGTATGACTCCCGGTACGGATGCAAGGAAACAGCATCGATATCTCGTAGCAATCCCTTGTCAAAGAGGCGCTGATCGTACGCCAGCCAAAGCGGCGTGCCGGTGGAACAGCAGACCGTTACGGCGTTGCGAGCCGCGCGATGAGTGGCCTCCAGCGCATTCCGTAACCATCCCACGTCAGCGTCGGTAACCTCAGTTTCAGCGCCCCTCTTGATGGCATAGCTCAACGCCCCGGCATACTTGACGTCGACTTCGTTGTGCACGTCCCAATACTCGATCTTGTCGCTGTAGCGGCGCACCGCCGCGTCCACGAACTTGCAGAACGCCGCGGACAAGGCGGTACAGTTGGAAGGCGAGCAAAGCGGCACCACAAAGCTCGCCGCCGGAAGCCCAGTCCCTGGTGTGCCCGCCCAAGCTGGCGCCAGGTCCCCGAGGACTCCAAGAATCCGCATATGCTGTCGGCTGTAAATGTCCATCAACTCATCCGTCCGGGAGAAATCATACCTTCCTCGTTGACGCTCCACGATATCCCAACGCAGAAAAACTCTTCCCCATTTTGCGCCCCAGAGGCTTGCAAACTCGTCCCCGAGGACGGGATAACCGGCGCCCGAGATATGCACGCCAAAGACGGGATCCGAGAAACGAGAGAGGTCGACTTCCGGGACGATGGCAATTCGAAAGCTGGTCGAAAAGACGGTACTCCCCCCTATGTCTTCCCGCACCTCGACCATCGCCGGCCCGCGCACACTCGGCGCCTGCCAGGTGAATTTCCCAGAAGCCAATGCGGAGCCAGAGGGCGACAGCGGGACTGTGACGCGGCTAGATATCGCCGATGCCCCGGACTCGGGAGTCACGGTGATGAAAAGGTTGGCCGCGTTAGCGCTGCCGCCATAGTTGGCACTGGCAGCTACTGCCTCGCCCGGTCGAAAGATGTGGAAAAACAACTCCCGCGAGTCCGGTGTCAGATTAACATAGCCTGTTCCAGGTGGCAGCAGATAACTCCTGGAAGGCGGCCGAGCCTCGGGATGGAACTCAGAGTTCACCAGGTACACCCTATCGTCCGCGAATTCATCGTCCGTCCGGATCGTCAGAGCATGTCCCTGTCCCAGGGGAACGGCGAACTTCACCGGGGGTGTGCCATCGTCCAAGCCGGAACTAAATACCTCGGAGTCATCCACGAGGATTCGCACCCGAACTCGGTTTGGGCCATGCTTTGAGTGGGTGACAGAAGGATCTGCCGCGGAGTAAGCGATAATCCCGGTAAAGGTTTGCTGGCCGGAGGGAATCGCGTAGGATACTGAGGTCTCCGTTGGGACCACCACCGCGTCGCCGGTCAGAACGGAGCTCACCCGGAAGCCCCTAATCACGGGGCCGGGCTGCTGCTGACCAGGGTTTCTCATGACGAATCCTGAAGGCCGCAGTGTTCCCAAAGCTGTGACCTGAAACCCGTGAGCGTGCGCCGCGAGCCAAATCCCCGAGGTGACTGCCAAGGTGCAAACGCGAAGTAGAGAGCGTGTCATAAGCCTCCTGACCGTGGCGTTCGGCTCTGCGCAGGAGTAGTCGATTCGACCGAGTTCGGGGCAACTGCCATTCTCCGGTCGACTCGACTGCGTGAGAGCCGACGCCAAGCCACGTGTCTAACCGACGCCGGTCGTGAGGTCTCGGGTGGCTGGTCTGATGCCAACAGGGGAAGGTCGCCCATTATGAGAACGGTGTCCCTAGAGCGTCATGAGCTAGCAAACGTAGGATGATTTCGCAATGCGTGCAACCGAACTTGGCCGTATTTCTCGTTTTCCTGACACCGACACGAACGTGAGGACGCGATCCTGGCCCGTCAGATTCCTGGAACGCAGACAGTCTATGGTTTCACGCACTTTTCCTCGGTCGCAGATGGACCCATAGGTGCCAGCCAAGCACGCTCTCCCCCGGCAAAGCATGCGTGAGCGGCCCAGGCAGCGGCGGGGCATGCATCGAGGCCTTGTACGACTTCGTCAGCTTGAACTCCGTAAAGACCCGCCGCACCTCACGCAAGTCGTAGACCTTGGAGTAGGGGTTCTCCGGGCCGTCTGTGTTCGCGTGGATAAAGTTCTTCAGCCTGAGGTAGTTCCATAGGCCACACCGCCTCGCATTCTCCAAATGGCCGCCGAGCTTACCGCCAGCGTTGATGCCTCCGTAGTACATCGCGACGAGTCCGAGCCTCCGCAGGAGGGCAATCGAGAGCAGGTAATTCAGGGACCACTTGGCGTAAAGCATCGCGATCAGTTCCCCGTTAGGTTTCAACACCCGAGCGATCTCGCGTTGCGCTCTGTCAATATCAGGGATGTGATGGAGCACGCCATGTGAAAACACAATGTCGAAGGAGTTGGACGAGAACGGAAGGTTGAGCGCGGTCCCCCGCTTGAGTTCCTGATACGGCAGCCCGCGAAGCTCTAGTCTTTTTCGCACTCGCTTCACTGACTCCTCGGTCAAATCCAGTCCAGACCAATGCGCGCCGCGCCGGACGATTTGCTCGGAGTCTGAACCCTCTCCAAGGCCGATTTCCAAGACGCGCTTTTCGCGCAACCCAATGCGATCGAGAATCGTGAGCATCTGGGGCTGCTCGTCGTATCGATAATTGTCGTATTCCTGGAAGAATCGCTCCAAATCTGTGTCACCCTCCCCGCGCAGACCGCCGACCAGTGTCTCGCCGCAAGGGTGCTTTTGCCAAAACTCCTGTATCTGTGCCTCGGTCAATCGTTCACCTTGCGCAGGCCGCGCAGCTTCATCCCCGGCCAACTCTCCTAGCGGCGCCTCGCAACCGCCGACTTGGAGAAGCGACTCCGCTTGGCTCGGTCTGCTGTTCGCTTTTAGGGGCAGGGAGAGTAAGCCGAGCCAGGAGATGGGCTGCATTCTGACTCCAGGTGTGGCGAGCCAAGGCAGCCTCCCTCGCAGCCTGGCCGAGCCGATTCCGCGTCTCCGGTTGGCTTGCCAGCAATCGAATCGCCGTTACCAATTGCCTGGAGTCTCCCGGGGGTACGAGCCAGGCCGTTTCCCGGTGACGGAGAACGCAGCCAATCTGACCCAAGTCGCTGGCCACGATCGCCTTTCCCATGGCCATGTATTCGAAGAGCTTGGTCGGGGAGCCGAAAAAAGGCTTGCCATCTAGCATGGGGACGTGAGGCGATACGAGAATGTCTGAGGCGTCAAGATGAGCGGGCACCTGATCGTGCAAAACCGGGCCAGCAAGAACGACCTCCCCTGCCCTCTCGTATTCAGCACAGCTCTGGCGAAGTTCGCCGCGCAGCGGCCCCTCTCCCACAAGCAGAAATCGCAGTTGACCTCCCGGGTGGGGCGGCTCCCCGTCCAAGAGTTGGTGGATGGCCTCCTGCAGAACCGGAATCCCGTGCCAATAGCTGAAGGTGCCCACGAAGCCGACGACGACATCCACCGGACCAAAACCGATCTGACAGCGCAACTGTTCTCCTCCGCATCGCGGACGGAAGGTTTCGGGATCAACTGCGTTGGGGTTCACCAGAATTCGCTCTGAAGGGATGCCTCGGGAAAGAAGCTCTTCCCGGAGCGTTTCGGAGACAACCACAATGAGGGAGGCGGCCGCGAGTGAAACGGCCTCGCAAAGGCGGAGCCAGCTTCGAAAACGTGACGGGTCCCAATGCTCTGCTATCCAGTCTTCAGAGCCGTTATATTCGAGTACCAGGGGAACGCGCAACCACCGCGACAGCAGGGCCCCGGCCACTACGAACCGTCCATGGCGTTGATATAGAGATGTTAATTGCGCCCCACTGAGCTCCGGGGCCACGCTCCGGACAAACGCCGCATTGTACGAAAGCAAAAGCGGCTCGCGCAGGAGAAAGAAGCGCCTCCTGGCAGGAACTTGGCGGAACGGAAAGCTTCCGAAGTCAAGTCGCCGGCCGGAAAAAATCTTACACCGTGCGCCTTGTGCTGCTAACCCTGCCAAAAGCCCGCCAACGTGCGCCAGGGCTCCGCCAATTTTCGCTCGATCCAGTGGAAACGGGTACAAGTAAGCAAGATCCACCTGGTTGCGTTTTTTCCCTTGAAGCTCCTTGAGAGGTACCGGCTTGATCGCCAGCCTCAAGCAGATGAGAAGGGCATAAGACAGCAACAGGACGGCGCCGTCCAATAACCCGCTGGCCAAGAAGGACGGTGCGAGGCGCAGCCAATCCGAGCGTCGGTAGACACGAGCCTGTCCGGCTTCGTCCGCCACGACCGTGTCCCGGCAGCGATGAATGAGTCCCATCCAGGGCAGGAGTTGGGGCTCGTACACATCTCCCAGCGACTCGAAGAAGAACACCAATGCCTGACCTTCGAGGCTTCGGAAAGCCGCCAGTTGCCGACGCCAGCCCAATTCGCGGAGTTCACGGTGCGAGAGAAACTGCAGTGTGGCGCCGGGATAGAGGCCGGCGACGACTTGGCGAGCCCTTTCAGCCCGGCCTGTCCAGGCGTGAACGAAGACCGTCGGAGCCGCTTTCATGCCGCTCCTCTTTCCCGAAGGGCCAAGGCCTGGGCCGTAGGAGATTCAGTGAGGCCATATTTATAAAGACAGGCCACAGCGAATATGAACGATAGGTTGAGGTCGGAGTATTGAAACGTCGTGCTATCCATCCCCATGACCCAGTAGATGATGAAAATCGATAAGAAGAACGGCCAGACTATTGCTCCGCACGGTTTCAGCCTTCTCAGCCGGAGAAAAGCAATGACGAGAAAGATTTGAGACGCAACGAAGGGAATCAAGCCCAACACCCCAGTTTCGGTCAGTACGCTGCCAATTACGTTGTGGGGCGAATCCGCCGCGCCTATCCCTCCGAACGACCCCAAATCTGCGGGCAAGGCTGCCGCGGCGTCATCGTAGCTCGCAAACCCGATTCCGGTAAGCGGATGCGAGAGGAAAACTACCAGCGTTTGCTGACTCTGCGCGATGCGCAGGAAGAGGTTAACGGGACTGGCGCGTTCCTCGTAGGATACTGGGTCAAGGAACTTGAGGGCGGGAACGAGGACGAGAGCAAGCGTCAGGAGGCTGATGACCGCAAGGCGCCTTGGAAACAGGCGCTGACGACGTAGATCAAGCAGAGCGACCATGACCAACGCCACCAGCACGCCCCGGAAAAGAGGCATAGAGCCACAAGCAAGGGCACTGAACACCCCCACTCGATGCAGAATGTGCTGCCACAACGGCATCTCGTCTCGCCCAGCCCGGTAGAGGAAGAGCAGAAAGCAGAAGGTGAACATTCCGATGAGCGCAAACGAGTGGGGCGTTGTTACAGGGCCGTGGGGGCGCACGAGGGCGCCTGTAAACATGAGTTGTTCGACTCCGCCTATCGGCATTAAGTCCCTTTTCAGCCACATCTCTGCCACCCCAATCCCCGCCGAATAGGTGGCCATCACCGCCACTAACAGGTGAAGAACTCGGAGATACGACCGGACGGGAAAACTGCGAACGACGTACCACCCCAGCAGAGCCGGTAGTACCAACGCATCGATGACCAGTCGCACCTTATACAGCGTGACTCGGGAACCGATCATGGAGACTGCCACCGCAACAAGGAACGCCCCCCATGCCAGCGCCGCGTGACGCAAGGCCAGCGGAGCAGGTGTGAGTTTCTTCGTGGGCGTGAACGCGATCGCGATTGACAGCAACGCCACAACGACTCGATCCAGCGTCACGACCGAATGTTCTGCGGGATACGAGAGGAAGTAATACCCGAGGGGAAACAGCAAGACCCAGCCTAACAAGATAGGCTCTGCGCACCCGTTGAAGACGCACCAAATCGCGTAGACAACCAGAAGAAGTGCGGAAATTCCTGAGAGTGCTAGAATGAAGAGACTATAAGGTACAAGAAAGGGTGCAGCGAGTCCCGCCAGTGCGATCAAGGCAAGCAGCGCGTTGCGGCGACCTTGAGCGCTTTGTATCCCGGACCAAAAGGACGTAGAATCGGTCATTGGAAGTAAAACCCCGAGACTCAGAAGAATAGAGGCATTCTGCTCAGTGGGCCGACAACTCAGCGGTTGGCAGTATCGTCTCGGCCGCGATGTACTGCTTCCACCAGAGGCAGAAGTTGAGTAGAAACCACAGCTTCCATCCCTTCCTTTCGCTTATGAGGCGCGCCACTTCGCCACGATCCAGGAAATCAGCCTGATCACAAAACTGCGTGAGTTCCGCGCTGGCAAAGGCGCCCAGGCGGTCTAGAAACCATTCTTCAACGGGCACACCGAAACCCTGCTTCTTGCGATCGATCACCTCGTCGGGTATCAGCCCTCGCACGGCCTTCCTAAGAATGTATTTCGGTTGACCATTTCTTATCTTCACGCTCTCGGGAATACTCAAGGCCAATTCAACAAACTTGTGATCCAAGAAGGGAACACGACACTCAAGACTGACGGCCATGCTCATCTTATCCACGCGCATGAGCAGCAGCTCGGGTAATCGAATCTTGAGGTCTACATACGTCATCCAGTTCGAGCGGGAGCGTTCCCAAGCGCTTTCCTCAAACCGACGCCGGATCGGGTCGAGAACATCCCATGAAGTCAGCCCACGTAAACTCGTTCGCAGGCGGGGCGAGAGAATGCGCCGTTTCGCAGCCCGGGTGAATGCATCAACTCCGCCCCAGAAAATCGGCCGCCCTTCAATTCCGCGCTGCAGCAGTTCGTAAGGATAGCTTGCGTCCCTCCCGGACAACCTGAGGCCAGCCATCATCAGCCTCTTCAAGCTGCCAGGCACAGGCAGATCTTCCAGCCGCTGCAACTGGAGCTTTCTTATCCACGCCGTGTACCCGAGGAAAAGCTCGTCCGCCCCCTCTCCCACCTGGCAGACGATGACGCCATGGTCGCGCGCCAGCTTCGAAACGAAGTACACGGGCATGCAGACCGGATCAGCGATTGGCTCGTCCTGCGACTTGATCATGTCCGGCAGGAAGCCCAACAGGTCGTCCTGTGTGAGCAACTGCTCCTGATGTTCGGCGTTGACCCTTCGTGCCATCTGTCGGGCGTATGGCAGTTCGCTGGGATAACTCTGGTAGTGCTTGTCATAGGCGATCGAAAACGTCCGGATCGGCTGAGTCTCATTCTCTGAGAAAAGTGCGGCGTTAGTGCTGGAGTCAATGCCTCCCGAAAGGAAAACCCCCACCGGCACGTCGCTCACCTTCCGCAGCCGCACGGCGGTCCGCAACTCCTCAAGAAGTCGGTCGGCAATCTCGGTTTCTGTCGCGCCCGCCAGGCTGTGGGTATGGTCCCAAACGTCCCAGTAACAACTCGAATGGAGGTCGCCTCGGGCGCTTACCCGAAGCCAGGTGGCCGGAGGCAGCTTATGGATTCCCTCAAAGAGAGTGCTGGGCGCGGGCGTTGCGACAAACGAAAGATAGTGGTAAAAGGCGACTTCATCGACGGCGCGCTTCTGGTCGGGGTCTTCCAGCAATGCTTTGATCTCTGAGGCGAAGACAATCCGCCCGTCATGAATGGAGTAGTAGAGCGGCTTGACACCGATTCGGTCCCGGATGAGCCAGAGTTCCCGGCGGTTCGAATCCCACAGGGCAATGGCGAACATGCCGCGGAACTTCGCCAGACAGTCAATCCCCCATTGCTCAAACGCGTGCAGAATGACCTCCGTATCGGAATGGTCGGTCTTCCACTGGTGGCCACCCAGTTCCTCAAGTTCCGAGCGGATCTCAGCGTGGTTGTAGATTTCACCGTTAAACGCGATCCAGAGGGACCCGTCTTCGTTGCTCATCGGCTGGGCGGCGGCTTCTGAGAGATCGATAATGGCCAGCCGCCGGTGGCCCAGTCCCACGCGGCCATCCGGGGAGATCCAAAGGCCGACGCCGTCTGGGCCACGGTGGTCCATAACGTCACGCATGCCCGTGATATAACTTGGAGTTACGCGGAACCTAGCAGAAGAGAATATCAGCGCGCCCGCTATGCCACACATTCAGTAACCTCTTCGAACCGGTTTAACCGCAAAGTGCAGTGCGGTATGGCCCTTTAGCGTGCCTGCGTCAAGCCTCGGGAAACCAGGCGCTGTTTCCAGGACGCCGCCAGATCAGCGAGCACCAGCCAGACGAAGTGAATTCTGCGCGGACTCAATGAACGAATAAAACTCGGCCGATTCAAGATGCGCCGAATCGATGCAATAGCTATCCCTTTACGAGATCGTCTCTCCGGTCACCGCGTTGCTTCAAGTATCACTCGGTCAGTAAATATTTCCCAAAGTAAAGGAAGATTTGCGACAAGCTTGAAGGGCAGGGCATAGTATTTCATGTGCCAACGCTCCCACTTCGAACGAAACGGAGAGACAAGTGGTGAGTGTCGGCACTTTACCTCCCGGAATGGGATCCTCGTAATTAGGCGGTGGAAGCCACTTAGCGTGGTCCCGTTAACACCCCAAAGCGGATCGGAATGCCTAAAAACGGGAGGGCGATATCTCTGCTTACGAGCTCTCATTAGCTGTTCTGCTGCCACGACCAAGGTAGGACAGGGGAACAAAAGGTTGGGAAAAGGCGATCGAGAGACATACCCATGTAGGTGACTACCTCCGTGCGGGAGATGGAACGGTGGAAACACGGCATACAAGGTCCCATTTGGTCTGAGCAGCCGGTAGCACTCCTTCAATGCCTCTTCGACGCTGGCCGCGTGCTCGAAGACATCATAGGAGCAAACTATGTCAAAGCTTTCATCCCGAAACGGGAGGGGCCTACTTTCTTCAATCTGCACTATGGTTATCTCTACGCCTTTGAGTTCCGCGAATTGCCGCGCTTCGGCGACCATCTCCGGTATGATCTCGGTTCCGGCGACGCTTCTGGCTCCGAGTTCTTTGTAGCGGACTGTCCGGCCGCCGTATCCGCAGCCGAAATCGAGCACGTCCGCTCCGGTGAACGTGAGAGCCCCGCCGAAAAAGGCTTGGAAGCTACGCCTCTCGCACTCATCCTCATACTCCATCTTCGCCCGTTGCAGCGGTTGCCGGTGCTCGTAGTAGTTCGGCAGTGTGGTCGGAAGCAGGCCCAAATACCACCTAGCCACAGGTACGAGCGCACGTTGGAATGGAGATAGCGGCGGTCTCCCGAGGTCCCGGATTATGTCCTTGTAGTTCTGCATTCTTAATGGAATCGTGAATATGAAATCAAAACAAACGCTTCCGGATCTCGTGTTGGTCCCCTCTGGCGATTTTCCCGACCATGATTGGCTGTTCACGGTTAAGCAGCAACTCCGGTCGATTCGAGCGGTATTTTCGCAAGGCGGTGAAGAACTCCTCCGCTCGGCCAAAGAAGATGGCTCTTGAAAAGCGATTCTTGAACTTATTGCGATAGAACGCATCAGTAAGGGCACAAGGAAACACGCGACAGCTCTGAAGTGGTGGCGCTATGAACACGCACTCATTGCTCCCGTTAGCCGATCTTGCTACCGACCAGGCGCTCTTTCCAGGACGCCGCCAGATCAGCAAGGACCAGCCAGACGAAGGCGGAATTGGTTTCCAAGTATCGGCGCCACATACGCCCGGGTTCCTGCAACAGCCGATAGAACCACTCCAAACCAGAACGCTGCATCCAGAAGGGGGCGCGTCTGACCACACCTGCCAGCGTCTCGAAGCTTCCTCCTACGCCTTGGCACACCGCTACATTGAGCGAAGACAAATGGCGGTCACCCCATAGCTCTTTCTTAGGTGTGCTCATGCCTAGTAGGAGCAGATCGCTCCGACTCTCATATATCTCCCGGACAATAACTGCCTCATCTTTTTCCCCGAAATAGCCGTGCCGGGCCCCAGCGATTTGCAGTCCTGGGTGACGCCGCCGAATTTCCGCCACGGAACGTTGAAGAACGTCCGGTCGGGCCCCCAGAAGAAAGACTCGATATCCGCGGTCGGCGGACGCGGTGAGCATTCTTTCCATCAGGTCGGTGCCGTTTACGCGGCCGGGCAGTGGTGTGCCTCGAAGCTTTGATGCCCAGACGATGGGAACACCGTCGGCAAGTAACATGTCCGATCGGTCGATGGCGGCGCGCAGTTCGGGGTTCTGTCGGTAACGTACTACCTTGGCAGCGTTCACGAAGACGACATGCGTGGGTTGCCTCTGTTCTATCCTCTGGCAAAGCTCGCACACGACCTCCTCGAAGGAAATCCGGTCCACCGGACAGCGAGCTACCGAGATGCGTTTTGGCCTTTCCGCTTCAACCTTCATTCGACTTCTCTCCGGAGGCTAAAGCACACGAGGATTCCCTCCCGGCTGGCGTCCGGCCCTTGCAAGCGGCCACCCTCAGAAATCGCGCCTTCCGAAATCGCTTTCTTCGTGTTTGGTTCGTTTGGTTCCTTCCTTGTTATCGATATCGCTGATCAGTGTCAGATTCCGTGCGTGGCGAAGATAAAGGTGTGGAGCAAAATCGCCAAATCCATGAAGAGTTTGCGGTTACGGATGTAGTAGAGATCATATTCGATGTTCTCGTGAATAGGAAACTTCCGATCCGCGCTCAATTGCCAAAGACCGGTAATACCCGGCTTGACAATCAGGCGTTGTCGCTGCAACCAAGTGTATTGTTCGACGATAAAGGGCATCTCCGGCCGCGGTCCGACCAAGGACATTTCGCCTTTAATCACGTTCAGAAGTTGGGGGATCTCATCCAAGCTTGTTCTTCGCAAGAATCGACCCATGGGGCTGATCCTTGCGTCGGTCGGTTTCTCGGGGGAGGGTGCGTAAGGCTGCGCATCCGCATGCATGGTCCTGAATTTGTAGATCTTGAACCGCTTTCCATTCTGCCCCACCCGCTCGTGCACAAAAAGCACCGGTCCGCCAGAGGTCACTCGGATGAGGAGGGCCAAGACTAGCCACAGAGGAGATGCCAGCACGAGCAGGGTTATTCCGAGGACCAAGTCTACGCTCCGCTTCAAAGAGTCGTAGCTACTGTGACTCAACGGTCCCTCGAAGGAAGCGAGTAGCATTCCGTCTAGATTTACATAATCGACCCAGTGATCTGAGGGAGCGAAGTGATGAGGAACAAAGGAAATTGCCGCCCCAGCCGAAGCAGCGCAGGTCGCGATGGCGGAGAATTTTTCGCGGGAGATTGACGGGACAGCGATTACGATCATGTCGACATGGTGCTCTCGCAGGAACGCGTCCGAGGGGAGTCCTTCGAAGACCACGGCAGAGCAGCGGCGCCGGCTGTACGACGCCTCGAAAATCGTTGTACCGGCGAGGGAGGGGTCGTCATCTGCGAACGCCATCGGGTCGAGGCCCAGCCTCGGTGAGCGTGCCAAGGCGGAGAAAATTCGGCGACCCGTGAGGCCCGCTCCATAAATGACCACGCGCCGGAGGCCATAACCCCGCGCGTGCAGGGCGCGAACGATACCAGCAAGAAGTTGCTTTTCCACAATTAGAAACAACGGGACCATCAGGAAAGCGATCGTGATCATCCAACGGGAGACCAGATAGCTCGACAGTAGTGAAATGCAAAATGTAACCAGGAAGGCCTGAGAAGACACTCGAAGGATTCGTTCGGTTTCCTTGACAAGCAACAGACTGCTGTCACCCCGGTAAGCGCCGTTCCGGTCCAACATCGATACGCACAGGAGTGCGAAGACGCCGGCCATTTCCAATACCGTGAAACGCGAGTAGTAAACCTGCTTGCCGAGGTGAAAGAAATGATAGAGAGCGTAAGAGGACGTCACGGCCCCAACGATCGCGCCAAAGTCAGCGAGTATTTCCCCCTTCGTCAGCAGGCGCCCGAACCACGCGCGGTCCTGGGAAGTCGCTCCGAGGACCGACACCGGAAGCGGCTCCGCGGCAGGAGCCAGCAGACGTCCTCTTATCTGAGGGGTCGTGTGCATGGTTGACCTCATTTAAGAGATGTTTGAGCTTCCACAGAGAGAGATTCAAACGAGTCGCCTGCCAATGACGCAGGCCCCGTAAAGGCGTCTTTAGGATAGTGCCCGTGTTTCACTACCTACGACTTTGCGCCAGGGCGGCGCAGGCGGCGAACCACATGGCGTTTGCCGGAATATGGAAATTGAAGTCCATGAAGCTGTGAAAGAGCAGGCCACAGCACCCGATCGCCGCACCGACTTGAATCCATTCGGCCGCACTCTCACTCCGACGAGCATTGCGGAACGCGCCCGCCAGGAATAGAGCCGCTGCTGCCACGATCAGGATACCTCCGATCAGCCCCGTTTCAGCAAGGGCCTCGGCGTAGTCATCGTGGGCGTGATCCCAGTCAAGGTCACTCGGGAAGCTTTGATAGCGGCTGTAGACGGTCTCAAAGCTACCCAGGCCGGTACCGAGCCAAACGTGGTCGTGCAGGATTCCTAGGCTATCTAACGACACGGCCAGGCGGGATTTGAAGTCCGCGCCAGTCGACCAATGCGATGGGCGAAAAACCGTCTCGAGGCGCTTGGACACGGCGCCCGGATCCATCCACAGGAACGCCAACAAAGCCACCACCAAGATTCCCACAACCGCGCTACAACGGTGTCCGGAGCCTTGGCGCCAAAGCACGATGGCCAGAATGATGGCCTCCACGGTCAGTGAAATCATTCCGCCACGCGAGCCCGACAGAAGAAAGGCGGCGACGGGCACTACCACTGCCACTGCCAGGAGCCGCCTGAGACCTGGCGTTTTCCCAAGGGAGAAGACGAAGCCCGCCGAGATCGGAATGAGCATCTCCATAAGACCTGCGTAATGATTGTGGCTCACGTAGGGCCCGAACACAACGTTCCCAGGGGGAAGCTTGACTGACCAGTAAACCTCGTCACGGCTCGAAAAGAACTGCAGCACCGCGAACAGCGCCATTCCGAGGGCGTAGACGCAGACGCCCAGTCCAAATCCTCTCCATTGCCGGTTGGGAGTGGTCTCCGCCAACTGCAGAACCAGGAAAAAAACCAGGGCATCTGCCGCCAGCTTCAGCAGGCACTCCCTGGTCTCGCTGGGGGCCAAGGTGCTGTGGCCGAAATACTGGTAGATTGCCAGCAACAGGAACATGCCCAGGGGCAAGTAGAGCGGGGACCAAACGAGCCTGATCGAGCCCATCCGCACGCAGCCGACGGCCCAAAAGAGCAGCGCCAACAGTGAAGCGAGAATCAGGCAAGACCATGACCACGCTTCCACGGCGCCGAAAGCCAACGGACCAATGAGGAGGGCAGCCAGCAGAACGGATCGGGCTAAGGAAAAGTTGATCCGTGCGGCTTCTGTCTCCGTGCGAAGCGGCTGTGGTGTGGCATTCACCACAGGTTCGGTCAATGCGAATTCGAGCGGCTGCGATGTCATTTGTTCTCCGGGGCCGAACTCGGCGCCACGACCTGCAGCGACACCGCATCCAGCCAAAAGGTGCCGCTGATTTCAGTTGGGAAACTACGACCGCGTGGCCGCCACAAAACGACTTGAACGACCTTCGTCTGGGGGCCCGCAGTGAAGGTGAGGCCCAGAGGATGCCAGGGCGTCGTTCCCACCGTCATCTCGCTCGCGACGTCAAGACATGACCGGCACATCGGATCGATTACTCGGAGCCGCGGTCCGCTATCCGACTCGACGTTTTCCGACCGGGCGTAGAACTGGAGACCATAGGACCGCCCCGGCTCGACTGGGGCAAACGTGTAGACCGGTTGATATTCTTCGTTGCGAGGAACTGTAAAATCGAGGCGCAGACAGCGCCTGCCTTGACAGGCGTGCGAGTCAGCGAAATCGACCACCAGGTAAGGAAGGTCCCTGTAGATCCAGTCGAAACCCGCATTAAGCGGCGGCTGCTCGAATCCACCGTTGAAGATCAAGTTTCTCCGGTCTTCATCCGCCGATCTTCGGACTACTCCCAGTCGTTCCATATCCCGCCACACCTTTTCCGCTGCTTCGTAGTGTTGCAGGTTGAAAAGCCGCACGAGGTAGGGAGCGGCGAGTGAAAATGCGAAGACAGCCGGCTTGGCTGTGATGTCGCGCCAAATCTGGCCAGCAGAGTCCGCTCTTCCGGTATCACACAGGAACTCGGCGTACATTAGTTTAAGATCCGGCGTCGCCTTATCCGTCAGAACTTTTCGGAAGATTTGATCAGGATTATCGAAGGCCTTGAGGCAAACCCTGAAGGTTTTTTGCGCGTACTCATCGGGGTCGAGCCGTAGCAAAGTCGCAAACTCCTCCGCAGCCTTGTCCGGCTGATCGCTTTGAATGTAATGGTTGGCTAGCAGCCAGTGATAACGGGGGGTTGTTGGACCCAGTTGCACGGCCCGCTCGAGGGCCTGGCCGGCACATTCAAGATTCGCGACTGAGTCGCACGATCGCCCGTAATCGGCCCAGTAAGGCGCCCCGTACTCGCTCAACTCTGCCGCCTGGCGCAGGTAGTCAAGACCTCGGGAGGTGTCGACCGACTCCATAGAGTAGAAATATGCCAAGCCGAGACGTCTAGCGATCTTAGGATTCCCGGCATCCAAGGCCAAAGCTCGCTGAAGCCGGCTCACGTCCCACGTGTCCGCGAGATGCGAAACAATCGCTAAGCGTACAGTCTCGAACCCCGTGACGCAGACGACCGAAATCACAGCCAGGAGGAAGGCTCCCGAAACCGCCCGAGAGCGAAGCGGAACATCGCCCGCGTGCGGGGCAAGCCATTGCATCCCGTTCCACCGAAAAGCGCGATCTTCAAATGTCACGAAATGTCACGCCTGAGCGTTCGGCTCTGTCTGGGACGTAACCCCAACAAATCCCAGCAGAAGGGACAGCAACCTGGGGAGGTCACGCCCCCTCTGGCAGGGTCAGCCCACAGCTTCAGGATCACTCTGGAGGCCGGAGAGAGTAAGAGTTATAATCCGAATAGTAATATCCGTTATAGTAATTATAACCGTATCCGTAACCGCCTCCTCGGCGGAGGTCCGCCTTGTTAACTAGGACCCCCAATATCCGCGCCCCGGTACTATGGAGGATTTGCTGGGCACGAATCAGTACCGCAGGTGGCGTCGACCCGCTCGACACGACCAACATTACCCCGTCGACCACAGGCGACAAAACAGCCGCGTCGGTCACCAGGAGCAGAGGCGGAGAATCGATGACGAGATGATCGAATCGTTGCCTCAGATTTTGCATCACCGACTGCATTTCCGGCGAGGACAAAAGCTCGGCAGGGTTGGGAGGGGGTGGTCCGGAGGGCAGCGCCCACAGACCCGGCTGCCCTTTGACCTCTTGCAACGCTTCATCGACACTATAGGCGCCCGTCAGGATTCCGCTAAGACCCTTGCTGTTGCTGATGCCCATCAGCTTCGAGGCCCCAGGGATTCGCAAGTCGCAGTCCACGAGCAACACCCGTGATCCCGTTTGGGCCATCAACGAGGCAAGGTTGACCGCGGTGGCCGTCTTGCCCTCCTTGGGGTGGCCGCTCGTTACCAGGACGACCTGCGGAGGTTTCGGAGAGGTCGAGAACATGATCGAGGTTCGGAGCGCGCGATACGATTCGGCAACGGATGAGGCCGGGTGCTCCAGAGCCGCTAACCCAGTCTGACCGTTCGAAGCTGGTAACTCCGAGTTCTTCTTCCGCCGCAAGCCGTACTGACGACCATTGTGGTTGGGCGCCCAGAGCGGAATAAGACCTAGGGAGGGAAGACCCACCAGTCTCTGCACATCCTCCATTGTCTTCACCGTCTTCTGCTCGAGCTGCTCTTCCAGGAAAGCGAACGCAGTCCCGAGAATTATGCCTGCCAGCAAACCTAAGGCCACGTTGAGGGCCTTCTTAGGACGAACCGGAGTGGCCGGAGGAACGGCCTTGTCCACCACATGGATGTTCGTCGCGCGGAGACCCGCGGTCACGGTGGCATCTTTGAGGCGCTGCAGCAAGTTGTCGTAAAGCTGTTGGTTGGTGTCAGAATCCCTCTTGAGGATGTTGTGTTGAATCAAGAGTTGGTTGAGTTTGCCGACTTCAAACTTCTGCTGCGCAACGGTTGCCTCGAGGAGCTTCTCGCGCTCAACCGCGGCCTCATAGTCTCTTTGGATGCGTTCGACCACCCGATGTCGTTCTTGCTGGATCAACAACTGAACCTCGTCAATTTGCTGCTGTAATCGCACAACCTTAGGAAAATTGGGGCCGTACGTGGTTCGTGCATCGATGTATTCGGTCTTCACGTCGGCCACTTTCTGCTCCAAAGTCTCCAAGAGGTGGTCCTGCGCCAGCAATGCGATCTGCGCCTCATTGCTCTTCACGAGTTGATGGAGAGACTCCTTCTCGGCCCGATCGCTCTGAGCCCTCGTCAAGTCCGACGACAGCTCCGAGAGCCGCTGCTCGGCCACACTCTGCTTATCATTGACATTCACGATGGAGTTTGCCCGCTCATAGTTCACCAGCGCCTCTTGTGATTTTTCAACTTTGGCTTTGAGCTCATCGAGTTGCTGCTCCATCCAGCCACTGGCTTGGCGCGTGGCGTCGTACTTCGTATGGAAGTTGTATTCAATGTAGTTGTTAATCAGAGCGTTTACTACGCGCGCGGCCAAGTCCCGATCGGTACTCTCGAAGCTTACTTCGACGATATGTGTGTTGCGGTGTAAATTGACGCCCAGATAGCTATCGAACAGTTTCACCAAACGTCCGCGAACATCGGCAGAGTCTATCGACTCCTTCCGTTGCTTTTGGGGGCCTTTGGTAAAACTTGGGTCATCCGCAAGTTTCAGTTGCTGAATCGTTTCCCAGGCCAGGTTGTCACTCCGCAACACCTGGGTCTGCGTCAACAGAAACGTCTCGTCGGCCGGTGTGGATTCGTTGCGGTAGAGACTCTCAGCCGATAGATTCATTGGTGTTTCAGCTTCGATGTCCAGCCGGGCGGTCGCCTGATAGACTCGCTCCGCTTTGAACGTGTAGATGGTGACGCTGATCCAGGACAACCATCGCCACCGAAAGGACTTCCCACCAGCGCTTGCGCAGGACGGCAATGGCGCGAAGGACGGAGGGGCGTTCGAACTCCCCGGCCGAAGTGATGCTGATGATGGGGTGAATCGGCTCCGGTGAGTCATTGATCGCTCGTCCCACCAAGGTGCCTGACTTCCCGAATTCTTCTCTCACGGCAGCGCTCTCCTGGTTTCCAAAGTGCCAACTTCAGGCCCAACGGTTGATACGGTTGATACGGTCAACTGTTGCCCCTGGGGATTCCTCGTACGGCTTGCGGCCAGCGCATAATGTAGTTCAGCGAGGGATCCGGGCGCCCAAGTGTTGATCCGAGACTCTTTCCCGCGGCCTAACCCAAGGCGCGTTCAGACCGTTGATTGAGCTCGGCAATCCTTCACGTCGTCGCCCGAATCCATCCAGGGCGAGCATTCGAGGGGCAATGGAGGCGTCGTGGCTTAGACCGGACGAGACGAACCAGTGGAGCATCTACCAAGAGTCTCACATCGCGGATACTGTGTCACCTTAACTCAGCCAGCACGCCGCGCTCGAACTCGGCCGGTGGTGGCAAGTAGCCCAGCGCCGAGTGGAGCCGCTTTTCGTTGTAGACCTTCTGGAGGAAGCGCAGCCTCCAACAAGCCCGCGTTCGACGACACCGGGCATAGCTCCGCCCTCTGGCCCACACCTCGCCAGAACCGCTCCCTCCCGTACTGATATCTGCAAGGGTGTCGTGACGTTTTGGCACCGCAGCGGCGTTCTATCAGCACCGAAAAACGGACGCGACAGAAGAACGGCATCGTTCAAATATCACTGAATTAAGGGCCAAGTCAATAGCTTTTTTGAAACTTAGCTCCCGGTTTAGAGGTGAATGGCCTCCAGCCACGATTGGGACTGCGGTGCTCACGCTTATTTCTACTATCAGCTCATCGTATTAAATTTACTCGCGGGTTTCTGACCGAGTTTCTGGCGCGCAATAGGGGTAGCTTTGCCTTGGGCGCAAGAGGTTCCCGGTTCGAATCCGGGCGCCCAGACCACAAATGCCTAACTTCAAGGCATTAGGGTCAAGTCAACTTTGCGGTTCCCACCGTCTGGCCGCTATCGGCGCCACCTTTACAGCCGAGCGTTTGATACTTCATACTTGATACTTCATACTTCATACTCCAATTCTTACACGACGGAGGGGGCGCTATGAAATTTGAAGAAGCCGGAAAGGCGGTTGATCGCGAAGTGAAAAAGCTTGTGGACTTCGTGGAAAACAAGGTGAGGCCCGCCACTCGCCAGGAGATGGCCGAGCTGCTGCGTAAGGCTTCGAAGAATCTCGCCAAGATGGCAGAGAACCTGGAGAAGCAGTAGGCAGTAGGCAGTCGGCACTACGCGACAGGCAGGGCCGAGAGCGGAATGCCAGCACGCCGAAAATCGAAGCCAGGGAATCGGAATACGAGATTCGTGGTTTGGCGAGCGCCGAGTTTCGAGCTTCGGGTTGCTCAGGCGGTAACAGGCGTGGTCGTCCTTCTGTGCTCGACGGGGTGTCTCCATCGCCAGCACCGTCCCGCAGCTTCGCAACAACCC
>QHZK01000233.1 GCA_003224635.1 Acidobacteriota bacterium
GTTCCGACTTGCGTTTTGCCGAAAATACAGGAGATTTAGCCATCTTCACGAAAAATTAGCCGTTATTCAGGAATTCATAATTCTGCTAAGTGTGCCATGATCTTCTTGCGAACGGCGACTGCCTGGCGTGCGTCTGCGGTGGCGATGAAAATCGTGTCATCGCCGGCCACCGTGCCTGCCACCTCCGGCCACTCGGCGGTGTCGAGGGCTACGCCGACCGTATGCGCGGTGCCGGGGTGGGTCCTGAGGATAACGAGGTTTGCAGCCTGGCGAACGTCGCGCACAAATTCCTTCAGGACCACGGCCAAACCAAGCTGCGCGGACGCGGCGGGCGCGCGACCGTCTGCCAGGCCGTACCCCCCTCGAGTCTTGACCAAGCCCAACTGTTCAATGTCGCGCGACACCGTGGCCTGGGTTACGTGGATACCGCGCGCAGCCAGCTTGCGTCGCAGCTCGGATTGGGTCGCGGCCCTCCCGCCCGCCAGGATTTCCAGTATCTGAGTGCGACGGTAGATCTTGTCCATGCAATTTTATGCAGCCAATTTATAAATACTCCATTGCGGGGTTTTTGACAAGGGCCAGGCCGGGCGGGCCACTTCTCAGTTTTTCAATTCGTCAGTCAAAGTCAAAGTCAAAGGTTCAAAAGTCAAAAGTCGAAAAGTTGAAAAGTCAAACGGCGCCTCAACCTCGGCTTCGGCTGTCAACTTTTCAACTTTCGACTTTCGACTGTCTTGACTGAAGACTGAGAACTGACAGAACCGACAACTGAGGAGCAGGGTCTCACGCGGGTTTAAACGTCATCAGCCGAGCTTTCTTGAACTCTTCCCACAGGGCGGGCTGGTACTGGTCCTTGGGGATGAATTGTCGGGTGTGGAAGGTGATGCCCGCTTTCGCTTCGTCCAGCTCGGCTCCCTTCTGAGGGAGGTAATCGAAAACGCTCCGGTTTGCCCCGTAGTAAGCGCACAGCCAGACGCCGTCAGCGGTTTCGACGGCGTACAACGCAGAGGCCAGGGGCAGCGGGAAAGCGGGGCTTACGGAGATTTTCACCTCCGCCTCGATGATCCTTCCGCGTACAGGTTGAGTCGCTGCGGATTGTACGGGGGAAGCTGTCGACATTTTCGATTCCTAGCGGGCTGCCCCGCCTGCCCTGGCTCCAAAACTGGCCGCAGGTTTGACGGCTTCCTTGCCTTTTGCCGCCTCAGGCTGTTTCGCCGTCAGAGCGTCCGCCCAACGCATGAGACTGGACATCAACTCTGAGCTTCCTGAGAGAGACGCAGGCGCCCCGGTGTTGATCGCCTTCATCACTTCGGCATAATGATTAGGCACCTTCCAATAAATTCGCTTGTCGATAGCGCGCTCGATTTGATCGTCAGCCACGCCACCCTTTTTTGAGTGGCGATTGACGACGACCCGCACTCTCTCCCGAGGGTAATCAAGGCTGCGCAGTTGATCGAGGTGATGTATCAGGTGCCGCAAGGCTGGGGTTTCGGGTGTGGTGATCAGGTAGAGCTGATCGGACTGTGCGATTATGGCCATGTTCGCTTTATCCAGGCCGGGAGGACAGTCGACCAGGATGCGCTCGTACCGGCCTCGCAGAAATTCGAGTGTGTGCTCGATCGCCTCAGCCGAAACCTGGCCATAGGGCGGGTCAAACCCGTCCGGGGACTGCAAGACGTCCAAACCGCTCGGATGTTGGACAAGAAAAGGCCGCAGGAGGTCTGCGTCCAGCCGGTGGGCGTTCTCTGCGAGGGCGTAGAAGTGATAATGATGCCTCTGCAAGGAGAGGTAAAAGGAGGCATCACCCAGTTCCGGGTGGTAGTCCACGAGGAGGGCCCTCCGGTTGTGGACTTTCGCCAGCAGCGCGCCTATATACGTCGCCAGAGTCGTAACGCCGGAGCCGCCCTTGACGCCCAGAAAGCTGAGGACCTGCCCTCTGATGTGTTCTCGCTTTTCCTTTCTTTGCTCCCGGACTCGAGCCAGGGCCTTGAGCAGTTCGTCGTGATTCACAGGTTTGAGAAGGTATTCGCTGCACCCGCATCGCATCGCGCGGATGATCAGGAGAGGCTCGGAGCTTGAGGAGAGCGCAAAGATCGCGGTCCGCCCCAGGACCTCGTGGATCCTTTCCGCAGTGTGGACTGCCTCCTCGCGGTTCTGGTCGAAATCAATGACGTAAATGTCCGCCCGCTCCAGCAGAATCTGGTCGTCGTTCTGAGCCAGATAGTGCTGAAATTCGGCTCGCAAGTGGACCATCGGGAGCGAAGCTATGGAATTTCGAAGCTGGCCCAGTCCATAGCCGTCCAGGCAGATCGTCACCAGGGAAAGGGGTTCGCCAACCTGTAGTGGGTTCTCCATGTGTTCCCCCCGCGCGCCGCAAACTCTCATCAAAGGCCGCCGCCGGAACAGGAACAAAGGCTCAACGGGAAAAGACCAGCATAGATATAGGATAGTTATCTAAGGTTGTCAAGTAACCGGCGGTTAGTAACCGAACGTTGTAATTTTAATCGTGCTTAATATCCACAAACATAACTATCGCCAACGGCGCGCCAAGATCGGCGCCCTCTCAGCTCTCGGACCTCCGCCGCAAAGGAGGTGGACGTTTACCTTCGCCTGGCTGCGGCTCTTTGCGAAATAAAACGCGCGACCTTCTCGAGGACGCAGCCTTCGCCGCACAACGGCTCTTGCCCGGGTGCGAGCGCGCTGATGAGCGCCTCAATCACCAGACCCCGGGCCTTTTTTGAAGGTCCGAGCGTCGCGGTGAACCAATTGTCGTGGCTGCGTTTTTCCTTGCCGCACACCGCGCACCGCAGTGTTCCCGACTGGTTCGGATCGTTTGTCGTAACCATCCGTCGTGCTTCTGCCTTGACGCCCAGAGAGCTGCCTCCTGAGGAACGAAGATTTACGGGTCATACAAAGAAGATAACCCTCCCCGTCGTGCTAATCAAGGACCATGCGACGAGGCTTCGCTTCGTTCGTTGCAATCCTGCGTGACGCCGGGGGCTCACCGAGGCCTTACAGTGAAAGACGATGCTGTCTCGATTTGGGTTACGCAACAGCCGGCCTAGCCTCCTATAGCCTATAATAGGAAGCCAAGAGGAATCCAGGACCTAACGTGACCGCTCGGGCGACCATAGCGCCGCCCCTTAGGGCGGCACGTGCCGGGCTGAAGCCCGGCGCTACTTGCAGCCCATCTATGCGCCGCTTTGCTCGACTCTGCGAGGCCTTGGCCGCGACCACCAAGAAAACTGAAAAGGTGCGTCTGGCAGGCGACTATCTGCGTTCGCTTCCGGTCGAAGATGCTGCGTGCGCCGCCCTCTTCTTCACAGGGCGACCCTTTCCCCGCATCAAGGCGCTTGTCCTCGGGGTCGGAGCGTCGCTCGTCTGGCAGGCGCTGGCTCGCCTGGCGAAACCTGAGCCTGGCGTTCTCGAAGCCGTCTATCGCAAGCACGGTGACCTCGGGGCCATGACCGAGGAAGTCCTTGAAGGTAAACAGGCTGCGGAGGCGCTCTCCCTCGAGAATGTGCGGGCGGCGTTCGAACGACTGGCCGCCCGCCGGGGCGCCTCCCAAAAACTGCCGGAGCTGGAGGCGCTGCTTCGCCGCGCGTGCCGGCTGGAGGCCAAGTACATCGTCAAGATCATCACCGGCGACTTGCGAATTGGACTGAAGGAAAGCCTGGTCGAGGAGGCGATCGCCCACGCGTTTGACAGGGCGCTGCCTGAGGTCGAGCGCGCCAACATGCTTACGGGCGATATCGGCGCCACGCTGCGCCTGGCTGCCGCCGGCCGGCTTGACGCGGCCGAGTTGCGCCTCTTCAACCCGATTGGGTTCATGCTGGCGAGCCCTGCCGAGAGCGCCGAGGAAGCCATGGAATACTTTCCCGAAGGCGCGTTCGTGGAAGACAAGTACGATGGGATTCGTGCCCAGGCCCACAAACGCGGTCGGGAGGCGAGACTCTTTTCGCGTACGCTCGACGAAGTCAAGGAATTTCCCGAGCTCCTCGCGCCCTTGGAGGCTCTCCCGGGAGAATTCATTCTCGATGGCGAAATCGTCGGCTGGCGCGGAGACCGCGCGCTGCCTTTCACCGAGTTTCAGACGAGGCTGGGGCGCCGGCAGTCGGAGGCGCAGCGAGAACTCTGGCCCGGCTTCGCGATCAACGACGCCGATGTTCCGGTCGTGTACGTGGTTTTTGACCTGCTCTTTTGCGACGGCAAACTGCTGCTCGATGCTCCGCTCAGCGAGCGCCGGCGCCGCCTGGAAACCCTGCTCGCCGACGTGGTGAGTGGGGGTGCCGGTCAGCGGCCCGAAGCCCGGGGAGGTTCCAAGCTTCAGCTCGCCCGGACCAGCCTCTGCCATACGGGCGGTGACCTCCAGCTCGCTTTCGAGAGAGCTTTGGCGCGCGGCAACGAAGGAGTGATGGCCAAAGCTCCGGATTCACCCTATGCGTCCGGCCGCCGGGGCCGGTACTGGCTGAAGCTGAAGAGGCCGATGGCAACGCTGGACGTGGTGGTGACGGCGGTCGAGTGTGGGCATGGAAAGCGGAGGGGACTCCTCTCCGACTACACATTTTCAGTGCGCGTCCCAGGGGAGGACCGGCTGGTCACCATCGGCAAGGCGTATTCGGGGCTGACCGACGCCGAAATTCTGGAGCTTACCGAACACTTCAAGCAGCATACCGTCGACGAGCGCGGTTTCAGCCGCCGCGTCGAACCCACCATCGTCATCGAGGTTGCATTCAATAACATCCAGCGCTCGGACCGTCACGAAAGCGGCTACGCCCTGCGTTTTCCCCGCATCGTGCGCCTGCGCTCGGACAAACCCGTGTCAGAAATCGATACGCTGGACCGGGTGAAGCAGTTGTACCATGGAAGCCTGATCACTGGCGGCGCGTAGCAGTCCGGCTTGCTGCCGTGGCGATGCCCGTCACCGTTGCAGATGCTTTGTGGCCTCATCTACGGCCCGGAGTACACGCTACCCGCTCCTTCCATCCTCCCGTCGCAGCAGGGTCTGACCTCAGATCAGATTCTCCGGGCGTTGCCTGCCTTTTAGCCACGCGCGGGCCACTTTCTACGTCCCCGCACCGCTGAGGGTGATCTTCTGGGGCGTGTTCGGAGCGTTGTCGTTCAGGGTCACGGCCCCGGTGCGAGTGCCGGTCGCGGTCGGCGTGAATTTCACGCTGACCGTGCAACTCGCCCCCGCAGCTACTGAGCTGCCGCAGGTGCCCAACCCGCCAAAAGCAAAGTCCCCGCTGATCAGAAAGCTGCCGCTGAACGTCAGCGTGGCGTGGCCCGTGTTGGTGAGCGTGACAAAGTGGACGGCGCTCGTGGTCCTCACCGCCTGATTGCCGAAGCTCAGCGAGCTCGGGGAGAGGCTGACCGCCGGCCCCGTCGTGCTCGTCGAGACCCCGCTGCCGCTCAGGCTGATCCTCTGGGGAGTGTTCGGAGCGTTGTCGTTAAGGGTTACCGTTCCGGTCCGTATCCCGGTCGCGGTGGGCGTGAATTTGACATTGACAAGGCAACTGGCTCCCGCAGCGACTGAGCTGCCGCAAGTCCCCAGACCGGTAAAGTGGAAGTCGCCGCTGATGGCAAAGCTGCCGCTGAACGTCAGAGTGGCGTGGCCCGTGTTGGTGAGCGTGGCGTACTTGACGGCGCTCGTGGTACCCACCGTCTGATTCCCGAACGCCAGCGAGGTGGGCGAGAGGCTGACCGCCGGTCCCGTCGTGCTCGATGAGACCCCGCTCCCGCTCAGGACGACCGCCTGCGGACTGCCGCTGGCGTTGTCGGTCACCGAAACTCTGGCGCTTCGCGTCCCCGTCGCTGCGGGCTTGAAGGTCACGCTAATCGTGCACCTCGCTCCCGCCGCCAGGCTGGAGAGGCAGGTGTGAGTCTGGGTGAAGTCCCCGACGTTCGTCCCGGCGACCGCGATGCTGGTGATGCTCAGCGCCGCGCTCCCCGTGTTGGACAGCGTGACCACCTTGGCCGCGCTCGTGGTGCCGACCGTCTGATTGCCGAACGCGAGTGAGGTGGGCGAAAGACTCGCCACTGGGGTCGATGTGCCGGACGAAACCCCGCTGCCGGTGAGGCTGATCTTTTGGGGGCTGCCCGTGGCGGTGTCAGTGACCGTGACCGTTCCCGTCCGAGTTCCTGTCGCCGTCGGTTTAAAGTTCACGCTGATCGTGCAACGGGTCCCGGTCGCAAGGGACGTCCCGCAGGCGCCCAGTCCGGCAAGAGCAAAGTCTCCGCTGACCGTCACGCTGCTGATCGTCAAGGTGGCGCTGCCGCTGTTGGTGAGCGTCGAGAACTGCGCCGCGCTCGTTGTCCCCACCGTCTGATTGCCGAAGACGAACGACGTGGGCGAGAGACTAACAACAGGAGCCGTCCCTCCCGAAGATCCCATCGGATGTGCAGGGTCGAGGACCCTAAACCGGTCGAGTGGAATTCCACTGACGGTGCTGGCCGTAATCGCTCCATTCCAATGGGCGGTCCCGTCGTACTCGAAGTAGACCTTGGGATGACCGCCCGTATCGACAATGATCATGCCGTACTTCTGCAACGCTTTGGCGATTATCACTCCTGACGCGCTCAAACCTAAGGTTGTGACATCAAGGGTTGGATCCAATTGCAGCCTGCTCCCCTCGGGCATGCACGTGCTGGAAGTGCATGGACCATCAGTTTTGGTGGCCGGAAAGGTATAGGTGGTTGCCGTGTTCTGGTACGTCAAAGCCAACGCATGGTCAATGTGGCCCAGAGCAATCTCCCACGGCCGGACCAGTCCCGCCAAATAAGGAATGCCTGCGCCCCGCGGACCGGGAGAAGCAGGGACAGCACTCCACTTGGTGTTGTAATGGTAGCCGTTCGTGGCCGTGTATGTCGAAGTCAACTGCCAAAACTCCCACTCATCTCCCGTCGACGCGTTCCACAGAATGATTTGCCCATCGGTCCCTGCTGCTGCCTGTGCGCCACTAGGGATCGGCACCCTCACCGTTCCACCACTCTGCACCGTCGCCTGGCATGTATTGCACCCCCAGGTTTTGAATGAGCCAGAGATGGAAACGGTTCGAAGTGGGGTCGCGCTATCGACCTTATACACGGGGAAAGAGTATTGTGTCGGATCTGATCCGAACGAACCGGTGAGGCCCGAAATGTAACCACTGCTCTTAGGACTGACGAATGGATTCGCGGGAATGGGAGTGTTCCAAGGGCTAGTCGGGGTATAAGGAACAAGGCCCGACTGCCCAGAACCCTGCGAGGCGAAAAGCAGCAGGCCCAGGACTGACAAAACAAAGACCTCATGCAATCTTTTCATCGACAAATCTACCTCCTTGCCGGGTTGTTCCTCGCCTCTGACGCCACGTTCGCGAAGGCTTCCGCCGGAGGGCAAAGAAAAGACCAAATCCGTTCGTTACTTGGCCGCCCTGTGCTGGCGCTTTCAGGGGCGCCGCGAGGGAATCATTTGGAGAGGGGGTTGAGGTCGCCCATTTTTCCCTTCAGCCCTGGCCGGAGGACACAATCCTACCTGTTGTCTGTTAACTTACAAGTAAACTATTGGTCATCAGAGGTAATCTGGAGGTAAACTTCTAACCTTTTGACTGTACACAACGCGGCTTCCGCTGGAGCCGGTCAGACCGGGCCGTGCAGCACAATGGGGGCACGCCTGCGGCGGCCTGGTTGCTTGGCGCCTCAAAGAGCGCGCAGGAAGTTCAGGACATCTTGCTTCTGGTTCTCGGACAGACGATTGAAGTTGGCGGCCACCCGATTCCCTTCGGAGGGCAGCAAGTTAGACGTAGGGGGACTCGCGTGTGCCTGGATCGCCTCCAAGAGGTCGGTCGTGCGCCCGTCGTGCAGGAAGAAAACCCTCTGACCCAGACCCCATAAAGGCGCTGTACGAAATTCGTCGGGTCCCGCCTGGCCTTGCACGACGCCATCAGCCAGGCCCGATCCCATGTGGTGGACGAGCAGGTCGGAAAAGAGATTTGCCGGCTTGGAACTGAGGGCGGCACCGGACGACGCTCCGGTCGTCAGGGTCGGTGTATGGCATAGAGCGCAGCCGATCTGGCTGAAGAGCACACGACCTTTAACGATGGACGGCGTGTCGGGCGCAGGAGGGGGTGGGGCGAGAAAGCGCATGAAGATCGCGAGCCTGACGACATCGCTTGTGGCATCTTGGCTGCCGGGATCGAAATTCGTGTGGTCTTCAGGGGTCCCATTAAAGAGGCAGCTGGGCGTCTCATCACGCTCACTGGGAAATATCTCGTTGGTGACGCCCTGTTCAACGTTGTAAGCTTCGGCTGCAAAAAGCTGGAGCGACTTGTTTTGCGCCTTCCATCCGAATCGAGCGACGGTACCGTCATTGCCGTTTCTATTGGCGCGGCCTGAAATCCCCAGTGCTCTCTTGGCCGCCAGGTTGGAACTTTGGTTCCGGATGAGCGCGGCATCCTCGATGGTTTCGATCAGGCCCGCTCCAAACACCGGCGTCGGTATGCGGAAGATCAGATTATCGTTGGCTGCGGCGGCGCCAAAGTCAGGCTGAGCGATCGAGCAACCCGGCGCATCCGACCGGCCGGTGATCGTGTACAGGTCGTGCGCGCCGCCGTCACGAGTGCCGTCTGCCTTGAATTTGAAGCGGGCTACACGGACCGGCCCGTTATCCGTGATGAAAGATGGAATGATGTTAGTAGCTCCATCCAGATTCGCCACGGCAACCTGCGGATTTATGAAAGGGCTGGACCCGCCGAGAGCCGGTTGCGCGTGGCAGCCGCCACAACTGTTCAAGTTGAACCTCGGGCCAAGACCCCGCCCCGGTTCGCCGCTGATGGTTCCCCTGACCGAGTCCGCGTCTGCGAACTCCTCCAGACCGGCGTCGAAGTAGCTGCGCTCCTGAACGGTCAGGCCACGGAGAGGTGCGCCGGCGGCTGAAGGCCCGCCGCGTACTCCGGGATCCCCTGCAACAACTTGTGCCCACATCACTGCAACCGAGGCGGACAGAAGTAAACCCAGGACGCAAAACGCAACCACCACCTTGATGGCCGGTTTCTTGCCGGAAGCATGGCGGGTTCTCATGTGCGACGACATTGTTCTTCCTTCCCTGGGGAAGTTAGGAAACCCTCCCATGCAAAAAGGGGTGAAAAGTGATGTAACCTTGCTGGCGAGGAGACCCGATCATCCCGCTCGGGAGTAGCGGCGCCGCCAACGTTCCAGCTTCCTGGTTGGTGCGGGTTGGCGGCGCGGCCGGGGGAAGGAGACCTGTGACCTCAGTCTCCGCCTTAGTTGTTGACGACAAAAGGAATCTTGATGACTCCGGTATTCGCCGACCCGAGCGAATCGTCAGAGTCAGCTCGCAAGAACAGATAGTGAGTTCCGTTGGTCAGCCGCCTGGTGTCCAGGGTCAGGTTTCCGACGTATTGTGAAGCGGTATCGAGGAGCACAAGTCCCATCTGCTCCGGGTCAGCGTCGAAATCAGAATCTACACTGGCGTAGCTACCAGTCACCGGAAGGCCTCCCGCGCCTGGCTTGATGGAGACATGAGGAGACCAAATGCCCGAAACCGGTGCGACGCCGAAGGCCCCGGGAACGGGGCTATCCAGCCGTGCCTGAGCGTACCCCTCGTCCGTATACCAGCCTCGGCCCTCCGTGAAGTTGTCAGTGGATCGATAGTTTTGATACGGCTTACCGTTCGCCAGATAGGCCTGCCACCCGTTCGTAACAATACCCTGCTTGCCGTCGGGCTCTGTTACCGTGGCTCGAATGCGAAATTCCTGCCGGCCGTCGTAGGAGGTCTTCGTCGTGTCTGCGTCAAGACTTATCCAGAAGACGCAAGTCTGTTCGGCGGGGCAGGTGTGGCTTGTGGTCAGCCTGCTAACGAGGTGAACCCCACCTGGGTCTTGAATCTGGATGTCCACTGAGGTGAGCTTGCCCGCTGTGTCGTACATGATGTAGCGAACGTCGAAATGGACGATGCCGGAGATCTTTTGCTTCCAGGGAAAACAAGTCCCCGAGTGGACGTTCCCGTAGTCATTGCCGATTCCATCGACAAGAGACCTGTACCAGGCCTGGGATTCAAGAAACACTCTGGGCTGGGAGTAACCTGTACAAGCGAGAGGGTCTGTAGCTCCCTGCGCGGTGGATGGATGTAGCGCCCCGAGGGTGAGCACGGCGAGAAACGCCGTCATCAAGATCGGGAAGCGATTCGGGGCGGATAGACCTTGCGTGTGGTGACGAGAAAACATTCATAACCTCCTGGCGAAAGAGTTGGGGGCGTTGCCTTCAGGAGTCGATACAATACTATGTTATAACTATTCTGTGTAGTACTCATATAGTTAACCACAGTTCACCCGTCAACCTATTGATTCGATGAGTGTTACCGCACTCGGTCAACACAGATAGCGCCGTGCCATGGCCCTCAGCCTGCGGGACTGGCTACCGGTTCAATTGCACGTGTGACCGGGCTTTGCTCCGACCGTCAAAGCGTTGGCGGACACAGATCCCTTGGTGGCAGGTCGCGGTGGGAGGCGCCGGAAAAGCCTTTGCTTACGAGTGAGAGCTCTACGCTCGGCGCGTGCTAGGTGGGACGGTTTTTATGTCGAGGGATGGCGGATTCAATGAGTGATTGAGTTCAATGGCCGGCGGACCGGGCGTGCCCTACCCGATGCCCCACGGCGTAGATCGGCCCGGGAACCGGACGCTGGGCTGCCTCAACGACCTGCGGAAGAGGTGGAACGGCGTTGTTCTGTGCGCGGCCACACAGGCCGTGGTGAGGTTTTCACCGGTCTGGGAGACGATTGAGGCCGGCGGGTTTTCCCGCCCGCGCCCATCACCGTCTAGGTGCTGAGGTTGACACCTTGTTTGTTGCGCTGCCCCCTAGCGAGAAGTCGTGGGTTACCAATTGGTGGTTGACAGCGAAAAGCGCAAGTTCCAAGCGGCTGGAGACCCCGAGCTTGTCAAAAATGTTGGTCAGGTGGTTTTTGATGGTCCGCTCGGACAGGCAGAAGCTCTGGGCAATATCCTTGTTGGCATAGCCGCCGACAACGGCGGCCATAATCTCCATCTCGCGCTCAGTAAGTCCAAAGTTCCTGTGCTGCGCCGCCCGACCGAGATGGGAAACAATGCGTCGAACAGCTTGGACCAGTTCTGAGACGCCTACGTCCCCCACCCAATAATCGCCGGCCATCACCGCGCGAATGCCATCGACTAATAGTTCAGACGCCGATTCTTTGAGGACCACGCCTCTCGCCCCCAAGCGGAGAGCCTCGACCACTTCGTCCTTGTCCATAGCGGCCGCTACCACTACGGTTCGCGCTCGCAGGGCCAAGCGTTCAAGCTCCTGCAAGGCCTCCCAG